>JBEANX010000522.1:0-16239 GCA_041165245.1 Pseudomonadota bacterium | reverse complement strand
ACGGCCCAGGAGAACCCCGGCAGCTGGTGGCCCACTTGGTCTGCCTGGTTGGATTCCCATGGCGGTGCCTGGGTGAAGGCTCCGGCGCAGGCCGGCGCGAAGGCCTACCCCGTGCTGGAAGCCGCCCCTGGCTCTTACGTCAAACGCCGCGCGTGACACTGAGCGCGAACATCAGGCCCAATTTTTGCCTCACACCCCTTGGCAATTTCACCCAGCGCCACAAGCACTGGGTCCATCACTCTGAAGGAGACCCCCATGACTGAGATCGTGATCGTTGCTGCCGCCCGCACTGCCGTTGGCAAGTTCGGTGGCACCCTGGCCAAAACCCCTGCCGCCGAGCTTGGCGCCGTCGTGATCCAGGACTTGCTCAAGCGCACGGGCCTCAAGGGCGAGCAGATCAGCGAAGTGATCCTGGGCCAAGTGCTGCAAGCCGGTTGCGGCCAGAACCCCGCCCGTCAAGCCGTCATCAAGGCAGGCCTGCCTCATGGCGTGCCTGCTTACACCATCAACAAGGTGTGCGGCTCTGGCCTGAAAGCCGTGATGCTGGGCGTGCAAGCCATCCGCGATGGCGATGCCGAGATCGTGATCGCCGGCGGCCAGGAGAACATGAGCTTGTCGCCCCACGTGGTGCCCAACTCGCGTGATGGCCAACGCATGGGCAATTGGTCCATGGTTGATTCGATGATCAACGACGGCCTGTGGGACGTCTACAACCAATACCACATGGGCATCACGGCCGAAAACGTGGCCAAGCAGTACGAAGTGAGCCGCGCCGATCAGGATGCGCTGGCTTTGGGCTCTCAGCAAAAAGCCGCTGCCGCTCAAGAAGCCGGCCGCTTCAAGGACGAGATCGTCCCCGTGGTGCTGCCCCAGAAAAAGGGCGACCCCATCGTGTTCGACACCGACGAGTTCATCAACCGCAAATCGACCGCCGAGGCCCTGGCAGGCCTGCGCCCCGCTTTTGACAAAGCCGGTTCGGTCACCGCGGGCAATGCCTCAGGTTTGAACGACGGCGCTGCCGCCGTGGTGCTCATGTCGGCCGCAAAGGCCAAAGAACTGGGCCTGACCCCGTTGGCCCGCATTGCTTCTTACGCCAGTGCCGGCCTGGACCCTGCCTACATGGGCATGGGCCCCGTGCCGGCCTCGCGCCGTGCCCTGGAGCGCGCAGGCTGGAAGGCTTCCGAGCTCGACCTGCTCGAGGTCAACGAAGCCTTTGCCGCCCAAGCCTGCGCCGTGCACAAAGAAATGGGTTGGGACACCAGCAAGGTCAACGTCAATGGCGGTGCCATTGCGATTGGCCACCCCATCGGTGCTTCCGGTTGCCGCATCCTGGTGTCGCTGGTGCATGAGATGCAAAAGCGCGATGCCAAGAAGGGCATTGCCTCCTTGTGCATCGGCGGTGGCATGGGCGTTGCACTGACCGTCGAGCGTTGATCAAAAGGCTGCGCGCTTTGTGAACGAGGTGTCACGGCGCGTGGTTTAAAGTTTCCAAAGCCTTGGTCAAGAGCCAGGGCACCTAAGCAAGTTGAATCCCCTACGAGGAGTACTCTCAAATGGCACAAAAAATCGCATACGTCACTGGTGGCATGGGCGGCATCGGCACCTCCATCTGTCAGCGTCTGCACAAAGATGGCCTGCTGGTCATCGCTGGTTGCGGCCCCAGCCGTGACTTCACCAAGTGGTTGGATGAGCAAAAAGAGCTGGGCTACAACTTCCAAGCATCGGTGGGCAACGTGGCCGATTGGGAATCGACCGTTGAGGCGTTCAAGCGCACTCGCTCTGAATTCGGCCCCATCGACGTGCTGGTGAACAACGCCGGCATCACCCGTGACGGCATGTTCCGCAAGATGAGCAAGGCCGACTGGGACGCTGTGATGGACACCAACCTGAACAGCCTGTTCAATGTGACCAAGCAAGTGATCGACGACATGGTCGAGCGCAATTGGGGCCGCATTGTCAACATCAGCTCGGTGAACGGCGAAAAGGGCCAGTTTGGCCAGACCAACTACTCGGCTGCCAAGGCCGGCATGCACGGCTTCACCATGGCCCTGGCCCAGGAAGTGGCCAACAAGGGCGTGACCGTGAACACGGTGTCGCCTGGCTACATCGGCACCGACATGGTCCGCTCGATCCGCCAGGATGTGCTGGACAAGATCGTGGCCACGATCCCTGTGAAGCGTTTGGGTACGCCCGAAGAAATCGCCTCGATGGTGTCTTGGGTGGCCAGCGATGAAGCCGGTTTCGCCACGGGCGCAGACTTCTCGGTCAACGGTGGCCTGCACATGGGCTGATGCTAGAGTGGTGATGGTTTGATGTCTGGCCGAGAGTGGGCACATGCCCGCTCGCTGGCCAGTGCAAACCAGAGCAGCCCCCATGTGGGATGAGCTGCAATGACAACCCCGTCCCGCCCATGGCGTGCCGGGGTTTCTTTTTGTCAGGCGGCCGCTTCGAGTTCGACCATGCGGTCGAGCGCTGCGCAGACATCGGCAAAGCGGCCTGCGATCACGGTGCGCCGGTTGTCACTCGGATCACGGTGGATGCGGATGCCGTTCACATGCGGCATCAAAGCCTGGCCGCGTGCGGACGTTCGACTTGCCGAATGTGCGGGCGCTGCACAGGGCTGGGCAGCAAGGTTGGCTTTTTCGCGAAGGTTTTCGCGGACGGCCAAGGCGCGTGCAAAGTGGTGAATCATGGTGAACTCCGATCAAGCAAGAAGTTCGGCAGGATTCGAGCAGAAGGTCAGCGCGCAGGATCGCCCTGGTGTTCAGGACAAATGCCCGCCACCTGCACTCTGACCGGCGAATGGATGTGTGGAGCCGCCTCGCGGCCACCTTCACATGAGGAACTGGTTTCGAATCAGCCCCACGGCCAGACCTTCAAGCTCGAAATCGGTCTGGTCGGGTGTGACCACAATGGGTTGGAAATCGGGGTTCTCAGGCAGCAACTCGATGCCTTGCTTGGTGCGCTGAAAGCGCTTGACGGTGACTTCATCGCCAATGCGCGCAACCACGATCTGGCCATTGCGGGCCTCTCGGGTTTGGGCCACGGCCAGCAGGTCGCCGTCCATGATGCCAACGTCTTTCATGCTCATGCCTTTGACACGCAGCAGGTAATCAGGGCGTTTGGCGAACATGCTGGGTTCAACATGGTAGGTGCGCTCGATGGACTCTTGCGCCAGGATGGGGCTGCCCGCCGCCACCCGGCCCACCAGGGGCAGGGCCAACTGTTCCAGACCCGGCAGAGGCAAGGTCATGCCTGACATGCTGGACGTGATGCCGGAAGAAATGCTCTGCAGCACGCCTTGGGCGGCTTCCATGGCCTCGGTGGATTTTTTGCGAACCTCATTGACAGTGCGCAGGGCGCCTGCCTTCAAGCGAATGCCACGTGAGGTGCCGCCGACCAGTTCGATCACGCCCTTGCGGGCCAGGGCCTGCAGGTGCTCCTCCGCCGCATTGGCAGAGCGAAAGCCCAGCTCAGCCGCGATCTCGGCACGGGTCGGTGGTGCACCGGTGCGGGCGATGGCGCGCTGGATGAGCTCGAAGATCTCTTGCTGGCGGGGGGTGAGTTTGGGTTTATCGTTCATGGCGAGGCCCTGTTGATGCATGTGATTCTATACAGGGCTGTTGGTTTGTCCAGTGTTTTGTGCTGGTTTCACGCAAGTGAGGGGAGTGGGGTGTGGCAGTGAGGTCTTCAGGCGGCGGTGTGGTGGTGGTTCTGGGCACAGGTGGCACGATCGCTGGCACCTCCAGCACGGGGCGTGACCGTGATTACCAAGCGGCGCAGTTGGAGGTGTCTGACCTGGTGCAGGCCGTGCCTGAGCTGGCAGCTTTTCAGCTGGAGACACAGCAGGTGGCTCAGGTCGACAGCAAGGACATGGGCTGGCCCGTGTGGCGTGATTTGTTGGCTGCTTGCTTGGCGGCGTTGGCGCGCCCCGAGGTCAGTGGGCTGGTCATCACTCATGGCACTGATACCTTGGAGGAAACGGCCCTTGTGCTGCATGTGTTGCTCCCCGCTGGTAAGCCAGTGGTGTTGACCGCTGCGATGCGTCCGGCCAGTTCGCTGGAGGCTGACGGCCCTGGTAATTTGCTGGCGGCCGTGTGCGCGGTGAGCGAGGCCTCGGAGAGAGGCTTGCACGGCGTGGTGGTGGCCTTGAATGGCCAGTTGTGGCCGGCTGCGCTGGTGCGCAAGGCCCACAGCTGGCAGGTGGATGCGTTTGACGCAGGGGGTTGGCAGCCCTCACGTGCCGCTGAGCCTGCCATGAACCTTGGCTTGCCTTCGGCTTGGTGGCCCAGCCTGGGGCATGCGCGCCCGCATTTGTTGAACATGCCTTCCTTGCCCTGGGTGGCCATGGTGTGCAGCCATGCTGACGCTGATGGACGCTTGGTGGCAGCCGTGTTGGCGGGGGCTGAGCGTCCAGAGGGCTGGGTGCTCGCTTGCACTGGGCACGGTACTGTTCACGATGCTTTGCGTTCGCCTTTGCTGCGGGCCGAGCAGGGTGGTGCCGTGGTCTGGCGCAGCACGCGGGTGGCGCGTGGCGGGGTGGGCCCACATGCCTCTGGCGCCATGCCCGTGGCTGGGGTGCTCACGCCAGCGCAGGCGAGGTTGCTGATGTCTTTGGGCTTGGCGCTGGGCGGCTCAGCCATGGCAGAGGTCTTGCGCGAGCAAGTGCTGCAATCGACCTTGTCGTCTGGTTTGATGGCTTGATGCGCTCAACGGCGCCTCATTCAGCAGCGGCTGGGGCTGCCGGCGCCTTGCTCAGTATTTGACCTTGAAGGTCTGAGCGCTGCCAGTTTTGAGCATGACCTCAGTGGGCAAGGTGGCCTCGCCCATGGCGGGTGTCCAGATGCGGGCTTTGTGATCGCCCGATGGAATGTCCAGCGTGACTTTGCCTGAGGCGTCGGTGATGCCGTAGTAGGGCGTGTCGACCACATGCACATAGCCCAGCATGGTGTCGTGGATGTTGCATCCCAAGGTGGCCGTGCCGGGTTTGTCAAACACCACGGGCGCGGTGGGCGTGCCGGTGTAAAGCTTGATCTCGAACTTGCGGGTGTTCGAGAAGGAGTACACGTGGTGGCGCACCGTGTCGAAGTTCGGGAAATTCACGGCGCCGCCGACCTGGATGGCCACCACGCTGGGTGCAAAGCGCTTGTCACGCTGGGCCATGTCCACCACCGTGCCTGCACCATTGGCTTGCGCGCCTTTGACCAGCACCGACACCACCGCCTGTGGCACGCCTTGCCCAGCTTCATTGATGACGGTGATCTGTTGGGGCGCCGCACGTGCGCTTCCAGCCAGGCTGATCAAGGCCAGGCCACACAGGGCCAGGTGTCGAGGCAAGTGCTTCATGGTTGGACCACTTCGTGTTTCATGGGTGCCAAGCGGCGCAGCAGTTCGTTCTTGTCGGCGGTGCTCACGCCGGCGGCGTCCAGTTCTTCGCGCAGCACCGTCACCATGAACTCAAACTCTGAGTCACGCACATGCAAGCTGGCATGTGACTTGAGCATGGTGTCGCCCTCGTAGATGCAAGGGCCGTCGGCGACCAGGCAGATGTGCTTGGCCACCGAGTTGATCAGGAAGGGCATCTTGATGCCCTTGAAATGGCGAGCGCCGCGTGGGTCTTGTGAGACGCGCGTGAGCGTTCGGCCCACCACGGCCTCGATGCCTGTTTCGCCGCCGAGTCGTTGGTACAGCGGAGCGGGCGGCTGGCTGGCGCAAGCCATCAGTGTGCTGATCACCAAGGCGCCAGTTCCACGCATGAGGGCGCGCATCAAAGCGCGCTTCGTGGAGCGTGAGCAGGGCCTGGGGCCTGGTGGCGCATCCAGTGCAGGACGCTTTCGCATGGGCTGGTGTGAGCAGGGCTTGGGCATGCCTCCATTGGAAGCTCACGCAGCACAGGGCAAAGGGCTGGAAAGCGGTGGCGTGGCGGCACATTTTCGCGTTTCACAAGGTGGTGCCATCTCTACATTGCAGGCTCAGGCCCCAGTGCGTGTTGTCGCGAAGGGCTGCGCCTTGCCGGAGTGACGATGAAAGCGAACCAAACCTGGGCTGAACCCTCAGCGCGGTACCCAACGCCCCACTTGCCTGCCAGGGCGCTGGGCCCCATCAAACGCATCAAACGCGTCAAATGCTTGGCATGCGGTGCGCTGGGTGCTGCTTTTGTGCTGATGGCGCCCTTGGGCGCCACGGCGGGGGACAGGCTGCTGGGCACCTGGGGTGTCAGTGAAATCGAGGGCGCTGGCGGTGGCGGCCTCACGCCTTGGGCCATCATCACTGGCTCCGGCAGTGGCGACCAGACGGGCGGGTCCTCCTACGCCACCGTGGTTCACACCCAAAGCGGCCATGAGCTGCGGGCCACAGGCGTGGCACTGGGCGTGCGCAACCGACTGGAGTTGAGCCTCTCGCGCTGGAGCCTGAAGGTCAGCGACCGGGTGCTGCCTGGCAAGTCACTGGAGATGAGCACGCTGGGCGCCAAGTGGCGCATCACTGGTGATGCCGTGTATGACCAGGATGTCTGGTGGCCCCAGGTCAGCGTTGGCGCACAGTACAAACAGGCCGACGACACCAGCCTTTTGCAAGTCCTGGGCGCACGGTCTTCCAGCGATGTGGACTTGTACGTTTCAGCAACCAAGGTGTGGCTGGGCGCGCTGGCCGGGCGCCACGTGCTGGCCAACTTGACCTTGCGGTCGACGCGGGCCAATCAGTTCGGCTTGCTGGGTTTTGGCGGGCCAGGCCATGAAGCACGCTCGATGGTGAGCGAGGGCTCCTTGGCCGTGATGCCTCGCGACGACTTGGCCGTGGGCGTGGAGTTTCGCCAGCGCCCCAACAACCTGGCTGCGCCCGGCTTTGAAGAGCGGGCTGCCAAGGATGTCTTTCTGGCTTGGTTCGCTTCACGTCACCTGGGCATCACAACTGCTTGGGTCGACTTGGGCAATGTTGCCACCCTGCCCAGGCAGCGCGGCTGGTATCTGTCAGCGCAAGCGGCCTTCTGATGGCCTTTGCTTTACAAAGCATTTACGGCCAGCGCACGGACGGTTGACACGGGTGCGGCAAACTCGGGGCTCGATTTCACCCTGAACGTGCGCCGATGTCTCTCAAAAACTGGTTTGGTTTCAAGTCGATCCTGATCTTGCTGGTGCTGGCCGCGGCTGGCTGGGGCATCAAAGTCAAGTGGTTCAGCGCAGTGGCTGCCCCGCAGGTGATCACCAATGACGTCGAGCGGGGTGACCTGGAAGACACCGTGCTGGCCACCGGGGTGATTCGGCCTGTCAAACAAGTCAGCGTGGGTGCCCAGGTCTCGGGCCAGATCAAGAAACTCTATGTGGTGCTGGGCGATGTCGTCAAGCAGGGCCAATTGATCGCCGAGATCGACGCCACGCCGCAGAACAACGCCTTGCGCAATGCCGAGGCAGCCTTGCAGAACTTCACAGCACAACGCCAGGCCAAGCAGGCAGCCCTGGAGCAAGCCACGCTGGCCCTCAAACGCCAGCAGGAACTCTTGGCGCAAGATGCCACCTCGAGGCAGGACCTGGAAGCCGCGCAGGCCAGCGTCAACACCTTGCAGGCCGATGGCAAGGCCTTGGACGCGCAGATCCAGCAGCAGCGCATCTCGACCGACACAGCCCGCGTCAACCTGGGTTACACCCGCATCCTGGCCCCCATGGACGGCGTGGTCTCGGCCGTGGTTTCTGAAGAGGGCCGCACGGTGAACGCGAATCAGTCGGCGCCCACCATCATCAAGGTGGCCTCGCTCAGCACCGTCACCATCAAGGCTCAGATCTCAGAGGCCGACGTGGTGCGTGTCAAGGCCGGCATGCCGGTGTACTTCACCATCTTGGGTGAGCCGCGCAAGCGCTACGAGGCCAAGCTGCGCGCCATCGAGCCCACGCCTGAATCCGAGCAAACCGACGCCACCACCACGACCTCCAGCACGACCACGGCGGCCGTTTATTACAACGGCCTGTTCGAGGTGCCCAACCCGGAGGGCAAGCTCAAGGTGTCGATGACAGCGCAGGTCTCGGTGGTGCTGGGCAATGCCAAAGATGCCTTGCTGATTCCTTCGTCTGCGCTGGGCAAGCGCAACAAGAATGGCTCCTACACCGCACGTGTGCTGGAGGGCGTGGGCGAGCAAGCCAAGGTGGTCAACCGCGAGGTCAAGATCGGCTTGAACAACCGGGTGCAGGCCCAGGTTCTCGAAGGCTTGAAAGAGGGCGAAAAAGTCGTGGTGGGTGAGGCCTCGGCCGACGCGGGCAAGGCCCGTGCCGGTGGCGCCCCCCGCATGTTCTGATGCCGCCGGAGCCCGACATGAGCCAGCCTTTGCTGCAAGTGCAGGACCTGTGGCGTGAGTACCCTTCGGGTGATGGCGTCGTGGCCGTGCTCAAGGGCGTGAACCTGAGCATTGAAGCCGGTGAGATGGTGGCCATCATCGGCGCCTCAGGCTCGGGCAAGTCCACCTTGATGAACATCCTGGGCTGCCTGGACCGGCCCACGCGCGGCACCTATTCGGTGGCCGGTCAAGCCACCAAAGGCCTGGAGCCTGACGAGCTGGCCCGCCTGCGCCGCGAACACTTTGGCTTCATCTTTCAGCGTTACCACTTGCTGGGTGACTTGACGGCGATGGGCAATGCCGAGATCCCCGCTATCTACGCAGGCAAAAGCCGTGAAGAGCGTCGCGAGCGCACGCAGGCCTTGCTCACCCGCCTGGGCCTGGGCGAGCGCTTGAACAACCGCCCTGGGCAGCTCTCGGGTGGCCAGCAGCAACGCGTCAGCATTGCGCGCGCGCTGGTCAATGGCGGCGACGTGATCCTGGCCGACGAGCCCACCGGCGCGCTGGACACCACCTCAGGCCACGAGGTCATGAAGATCCTCAAGGAGCTGCATGCCGAGGGCCACACCGTCATCATCGTCACGCATGACCCGAACGTGGCAGCCAATGCGCAACGCGTGATCGAGATCAGCGACGGACAGATCATCTCTGACAAGGTCACTGCACCTGGGGGCATCACCAAGTTGGCAGCGCGCCCTTTGGCGGGCGGGCAGGTGGCACCGAGCTGGCGTGCCCGGCTGGCTTCCAACTGGGGCCGTCTGGCCGAGGCCTTCACCATGGCTTTGCGTGCCATGGCAGGGCACCGCTTGCGCACCTTGCTGACCATGCTGGGCATCATCATCGGCATTGCTTCGGTGGTGTCCATGGTGGCGCTGGGCGAGGGCTCGCGCCAGCGCGTATTGGCCGACATCAGCTCGATGGGCACCAACACCATCGACATCTTCACAGGCAAGAACTTTGGCGACCGCACAGCTGGGCGGATTCGCACCTTGGTGCCGGCCGATGCGCGGGCGCTGGAGCAGCTCAGTTATGTCGACAGCGTCAGCCCCGGCCTGAGCACCAGCGTGACCTTGCGCCGTGGCAATGTGGAAGCCACGGCCAGCGTGTCAGGTGCAGGCGAGCAGTTCTTCCAGGTCAAGGGCTACAAGATGGACAAGGGCATGGCCTTTGACAGCGAGAGCGTGCGCCGCCAGGAACAAGAGGCGGTGATCGACCCTGCCACCTTCAAGGCCCTGTTTCAGCCTGACGAAAACCCGATTGGTCAGGTCATCTTTCTGGGGCGCCTGCCTGTGCGGGTGATCGGTGTGACCAAGCCTCAGGACAATGCTTTTGCTTTTGGCGACAACCTCAATGTGTGGGTGCCTTACACCACGGCCATGCGCCGTCTGATCGGCCAGAACCACTTGCGCAGCATCACGGTGCGCATCAAGGACGACGTGCCCTCGGCTGCGGCAGAGAAGGGCATCACCAACGTGCTCACGCAGCGCCATGCCACGCAGGATTTCTTCACCCGCAACAGTGACAGCATCCGCCAGACGGTGGAGGCCACCACGCAGACCATGACGATGCTGATCTCGTCGATCGCAGTGATCTCGCTGATCGTGGGCGGCATCGGGGTGATGAACATCATGTTGGTGTCTGTGACCGAGCGCACGCAAGAGATCGGCGTGCGCATGGCCGTGGGCGCGCGCCAAGCTGACATCCTGCGCCAGTTCCTGATCGAGGCCGTGCTGGTCTGCTTGATGGGCGGCGTGCTGGGCATTTTGCTGGCGCTGGGGGTGGGCGTGGTGTTCGAGCTGATTGGCAGCACCTTCCACCTGGTGTATTCGACCGAATCGATTGTTCTGGCCTTTGGGGTGTCCAGCCTGATTGGCGTGGTCTTCGGCTATTTGCCTGCTCGCAACGCGGCCCGCCTCGACCCCGTCGATGCCCTGGCTCGCCCTTGACACACAATGCAAGCGGTTTGATCTGGCCCCACGAGAGCCGTCAGGCCCAGTGAACGACACAAGAAGAGGAAGCAAGATGCACCAAGTTCGCCAACCCCACATCACCTTGCAGCGAAGCACCTTGGCTGCCTTGGGCGGCGCATTGGCTTTGTTGTTGGGTGGCTGTGCCACTGGCACTGCAGGGCTCAATGCGCCTGAGGCTGGAGATGCAAAAGTGCCTCCGCAGTTCGCTTACGCGACGGTGGGGCAGCCCAGCTCACAGGCTTTGCTGGAGCAAGGCTGGTGGCGTCAGTTGTCTGACCCCACTTTGAGCGCCTTGGTGGACCGTGTGTTGAGCACCAACCTCAGCCTGGGCGTGTCGGCCTTGCGGGCCCGCCAAGCGGCTTTGCGGGCAGATCAGGCCGTGGCTGATCTTTGGCCCACGGTGTCGGGCCGCGTGTCCACCCAGAGTGCCAGCTTGCTTGAGGGCGGCGGCACCACTCGCACTTCTGCTGCCTCCCTGAGCGCCACCTGGGAGCTTGACCTGTGGGGCCGCCTGGCCGCCGCCCGCGATGCCCAGCAATGGGAAGCCCAAGCCACCCAGGACGACCGCCGTGCCGTGGCCCTGAGCCTGGCGGCCAGCACCGTGCGCCTGTACTGGCAGCTGGCCTACTTTGACCAACGCTTGGCCTCCAGCCAGCAAAGCCTGGACTACGCGCGCCAGACCCTGAAGCTGGTGCAGGCCCAGTACAAGGCCGGCAGTGTTTCGGGCCTGGAAATGGCGCAGGCACAACAGACGGTGTCCAGCCAGGAGGCGGCGCTGAGCGCGCTCACGCAAAGCCGCATGGAAGTGCGCGAGGCCTTGGCGCTGTTGCTGGATGGCCCCACGCAGGCCGTGCAATTGCCGCAAGCACCCCTGTGGCCGCAGGCTTTGCTTGGCACAGGGGCCTGGCCGGCCTTTAACCCCGGTCTGCCTGCGCAGACCCTGGCCCGCCGCCCCGACTTGCAAGCGGCGGAGAACCGTTTGCGCAAGGCCTTCGCCACGGTCGACGCCACCCGCACCAGCTATTACCCCGCTTTGAGCCTCACCGCCAGCGTGGGCGGCAGCAGCGAATCACTGAGCCGCGTGCTGAGTGATCCATTGGGCAGCCTAGGCGCTGCGCTGACCTTGCCATTCTTGCAGCAAGGCGAGATGCGCCGCAGCGTGGCCATCTCCCAGCTTGACGCCGATGCGGCCGTTCTGGGCTTTCGCCAGACGCTCTACCAGGCGCTGTCTGATGTGGACAAGGGGCTGTCGGCAGGCCAGCGCCTGAGCGAGCAGTTGCGATCTCAAGAGGCCCGTTTGGCGCAGGCCCGACAGGTGGAGCGCCTGACCGAAGTGCGCTACCGCGCTGGTGCCGAGCCTCTCAAGACCTGGCTGGATGCGCAGGAGTCTCGCCGTGCTGCAGAGCTGGCCCTGCTGGATGCGCGCTACAACTTGCTGAGCAATGGGGTGTCGCTGATTCAGTCCTTGGGCGGGGGAAGCGAGGCTTCACCGGCAGAGCCCTCGCGTGCCCCCCAGCCTTGAAGGGGTGTTGTGGCTTGATCCGGGCTTGTCGATATTTCGTCTAATGAATGAACGACAATGCGTCCCGTATCGAAAACCGATGCACGACGCATCAACCACTTGACGGGGGACACCATGGCGAAACCACTGGCACTTGTGACGGGCGCCTCCTCGGGCATTGGCGCGGCCATCGCTTTGGAGCTGGCCAAACGTGGGCACGATTTGGTGCTGGTGGCGCGCCGTGAAGACGCTCTGCGGCAGCTTGCCCAGAAGTTGCAGACGGAACACAGCATTTGCTGCCACGTCATGCCGCATGACCTGACCGCCTTTGGCGGCGTCAAGGCCTTGGTGGAGCAACTGGCCCAAGCGGGCGTCAGCCCCGACGTGTTGGTCAACAACGCGGGCTTGGGCTTGATCGGCAACCACGTCGACAACCCCTGGGATGACGAAAAGCGCATGATCGACTTGAACATGTTCGCGCTCACCGAACTCACACATGCCTTGCTTCCGGGCATGGTGCGCCGCCGCCAGGGCAGGGTGCTCAATGTGGCCTCCACAGCGGCCTTCCAGCCCGGGCCTGGCATGGCGGTTTATTTCGCGAGCAAGGCCTATGTGCTGTCCTACAGCGAGGCGCTGCACCACGAGCTTCAACCCAAGGGCATCACCGTCACGACCTTGTGCCCTGGCCCCACCGAGAGTGAGTTCGTGTCAGTGGCTTCCAAGCACCGCAAGATCTCCCTGGCCGACCGCATCCCCTTTGCGCCGGCGCAAGACGTGGCTGCACTGGCGGTCGAATCCATGATGCGCGGCAAGGCCATTGTGGTGCCAGGCCTCATCAACAAGCTGGGCGTGTGGTCCACTCGCTTCACACCGCGCTGGTTGCTGCTGCGCCTTGTGGCGCTTGCCTTCAAGCCTGTCTGAACTGCCCGAGTGAACTGCCTGACCTGACTGACGCTCTCACCATGATCACCGTTCACCACCTGGAAACCTCGCGCTCGCAGCGCATCTTGTGGCTGCTTGAAGAACTGGGCCTGCCCTACGAGCTCAAGGTCTACAAACGCAACCCCAAGACGAAGTTGGCCCCGCCCGAGCTCAAGCAGGTGCACCCGCTGGGCAAATCACCGGTGATCACCGATGGCGGCGTGGTGGTGGCTGAATCGGCGCCGATTCTGGAATACATCGTTGAGACCTACGGCAGTGGCCAGGGTGATGTGAGCCAGTTGATGTCCAGCCTAGGCACGCCAGAGCACCGCCAGCAAAGCTTCTGGATGCACTTTGCCGAAGGCTCCTTGATGAACTGGGCGGTGATGAAGTTGGTCTTCATGACCATCCCGACGCAGCCCATGCCGTTTTTTGTGCGGCCGATTGCTCGTGAGCTGTGCAAAAAAGTGCAGCAGCAACTCATCGACCCCAACCTGCAAAACAGCCTGGCCTTCATGGACCAGCACCTGGCCACCCACACCTGGTTTGCGGGCGATCACATCACCCTGGCTGATTTCCAGATGAGCTTTGCCGTTGAGGCTTTGCTGGCCCGGGGTGACGATGCACGGCGCTACAAGCACGTCAAGGCCTACCGCGACCGCTTGGTGGCCCGTCCGGCTTACCAGCGGGCCATCGCCAAGGGTGGCCCGGTGGTGATGGGCTGAGGGCTGAGGGCCTGAGCGCGAGAGACGCACAAGCCCGTCAGCGCGCGCTCCCTCAGTCTGATTTTTGCGCCAGCCTCATCAGCAGGTACACCGACAAGCCGGTGGCCACGCCAGGCACGACACCGAGCACCAAGGCCACCCAACCGTGGCGAATGCGGTGCTGTGATCGGTCATGCCAGACCCAAGCAGCCAGCACCATCCAGCACATGATGGTGTCGGTGGAGTAGCCCGCTGCATAGGGGTTCACGAAGCCTGCCAGGGCGGCACCCAGCACATCGAAGTCCCTCATCAAAGGCGGGACGATGGTGACGGCAAAGAACAGCGCAAAGCCTGCGCCGAGGGCCATCAACACGCGGCGAAAGGCGAGGGTGCTCATGCTGCACCGCCTTGTTCATTGAGCTTGAACGAATGGCTGCGAATGGGTTCACACACCTGGATGCTGTAGTCGCTGTAAAAGCCCTCACGGCCCTTTTTCTTGGCCGCCACATGCTCGGGGTGGGTGGCCCAGGCTTGCGTGTGCTCCAGCGTTTCGAACTCAACGATGGTCACTCGTTCGCCGTCCTCAGCCACGAAAATCTTGTGGCTGATGTAGCCAGGCATGGCGCGGGCCAGCTCGCTCATGCGCGTGGCCCAGACGGTGTATTCATCGCGGTTCTCGGGCCGCAGGCGCGAGCGAAAGACAGTCACGATCATCGAAAAGCTCCTTGGGTTTGTGATGTTGGATGGGGTGGTGTTTGCCTGCCACTCAAGCCCTCAGGCGGGCACTTCGCGCAGCATCTTGAGCGCTTCCTTGCACCACTGTGCCCAGCCCTGCTCGTACATGATCCCGGTCTTGAGGATCATGTGTTGGATGCGGGCCTCGCGGCTCAAGGTGGCGCTCTCGGGGAAGTCGCGCTGCTCGATGGCCCGGTAGGCTTTGAGCTTGGTTTGGTGCGTCTCCAGACGGCGCTCGATCTCTGCATCTAGCCCCTGCGGGCCCATCACGGCATCGGCGCGCAGCTTGACCATGAGCTCGTCGCGCGTGTCCATGGGCGGCGTGGGCTCTTGCAGCCAGCGCGTGAGTTCCTCGCGGCCGGCGGCTTGCACTTCGTAGATGCGCTTGCGGGTCTTGCCACCATCGGGGGCCGCTTCAGAGCTGATCCAGCCGGCGGCTTCCATGCGGCCGAGTTCGCGGTAGATCTGCTGGTGGGTGGCGTGCCAGAAAAACCCGATGGACTTGTCAAATCGGCGGGCCAGGTCGTAGCCGGACGATGATTTTTCCAGCAGCGACGTCATCAAAGCGTGGGCAAGCGACATGATGCACAGTGTACGCGGGACGTTGAACTGTGCAACCAGTTGCATAGTGCCCAAAGATCCCCTACATTCATGCAACTGGTTGCATAGTGGTGCTCGCCCAAGACGCATTTGAAATGCGCGATGCGGGTGCCACTGTGTTTGTGCTGCCCCCGTGCAGTTTGCTGTTTTCGCGAGACCCGCCCTGCCATGACCGCTTACCCCCACCTGCTGCAACCGCTCGACCTGGGCTTCACCACCTTGCGCAACCGCGTGCTCATGGGCTCCATGCACGTGGGCCTGGAAGAAGCGAAAGACGGCTTCAACCGCATGGCGGCCTTCTATGCCGAGCGCGCTCGCGGTGGCGTGTCTCTGATGGTGACCGGCGGCATCGCCCCCAATGACGCAGGCCGCCCCTACCCAGGTGGTGCCCGCATGGCCTCTGAAGAAGAAGCCGCTCAGCACAAGGTGGTGACCGACGCTGTGCACGCCGCTGGCGGCAAGATCGCCATGCAGATCCTGCACTTTGGCCGCTATGCCTACCACCCTGGCCTGGTGGGCCCCAGCCCCATCAAGGCACCCATCTCGCCCATGCCCCCGCGTGAGTTGACCACGGCCGAGGTGGAGCAAACCATCGAAGATTTCGTCCACAGCGCCGCCATGGCCCAGAAGGCCGGTTACGACGGCGTGGAAGTGATGGGCTCCGAGGGCTATTTGATCAACGAGTTCATCGCCGCGCGCACCAACCAGCGCACCGACGAATGGGGTGGCGCGTACGAGAACCGCATGCGCTTCCCGGTGGAGATCGTGCGCCGCGTGCGCGAGCGCGTGGGCCCCAACTTCATCATCATCTACCGCCTCTCGATGCTGGACCTGGTCGATGGCGGCTCCACCTTTGACGAGGTGGTGCAACTGGCCCAGGCTGTCGAGAAAGCTGGCGCCACCCTGATCAACACGGGCATTGGCTGGCACGAGGCCCGCATCCCCACCATTGCCACCAGCGTGCCGCGCGGTGCCTTTGCCTGGGTCACGCAAAAGATGAAGGGCAAGGTGGGCATCCCCCTCATCACCACCAACCGCATCAACACACCGGAAGTAGGCGAGAAGATCCTGCTTGACGGCTGTGCCGACATGGTCTCCATGGCCCGCCCCCTGCTGGCCGACCCTGAGTTTGTGAACAAGGCAGCTGCCGGCAAGGCCGACGAGATCAACACCTGCATCGGCTGCAACCAGGCCTGCCTGGACCACACCTTCAGCGGCAAGGTCACGTCCTGCCTGGTCAACCCGCGTGCCTGCCACGAGACCATCCTGATCATCACACCTACCGCTGCCCAAAAGCGCGTGGCTGTGGTGGGCGCCGGCCCCGCAGGCCTGGCTGCTGCCACCACCGCTGCTTCGCGTGGTCATGACGTCACTTTGTTCGAAGCTGGCGCTGATGTGGGTGGCCAGTTCAACATCGCCAAGCAGATCCCTGGCAAGGAAGAGTTCTACGAGACGCTGCGCTACTTCCGCAAGCAGATCGAGCTG
>JBEANX010000521.1:0-17879 GCA_041165245.1 Pseudomonadota bacterium | reverse complement strand
GCCAGGAGGCATCGACACTTTCATCCGGGGCATCATCAAATCAGCCCCTGAAGACGTGATCATCAGCCTCGTGGGCATGACCACCGACACCACAGCACGTCCTGTTGGGGCTTGGACAACCTGCCATGCAGGTGAACGGGCTTTTGAGTTCTTCCCCGTGGTGGCCGTGGCAGATGCCGGCAAACGCGGCAAGCTGCCGCTGTCGGTGCGCTTCATGGCGGGCGTGTGGCGCTACAGCGCGGCCTTGCAGCGCGACTTCGATGTGTTTGATTACCACCGCATCGAACCCTTGTTCCAGCACGCCCATGACCCGCGCCCCAAGAGCATCTTTTTCCACCAAGATCCCAACTACCTGAAGCTCGCCGCCTCTGACAACCTGTGGCGCCGCCTGCCTGGCGGCTACCAGTGGCTTGAGAAGCTGGCCATGCGCCACGTGGACAGCCTGTGGTGCGTGCGCGAGAGTGGCGTTCGGGTGCTGCGTGAACGCTACCCGGCACTGGGTCAACGCGCCCGCTTTGTGCCCACCTGGGTGGACACCTCCGTGTTCTGGCCGGTCAACGAACCCACGCGTCAGGCCTTGCGCCAGCAATTGGCCCAAAAGCACGGCCTGCCTGAACAGGCCCAGTGGGTGATCTCCGTGGGGCGACTGGACACCCAGAAGAACCCACAGCGTCTGCTGGAGTCCGTGGCGGAACTGGTTCGCCAGGGTCTGCCTGTGCATTGGCTGGTCGTGGGCGATGGCGTCTTGCAGCCCGAACTGGCTCGACTGGCGACGCAAAAAGGCATCGCTGACAAGGTCCACTTCCTGGGTTTGATGGCACCTGCTGACATCGCACAATGCCTGCGAGCTTCTGACATTTTCGCCATGCCATCGGCCTATGAAGGCATGCCCATGGCCCTGCTTGAAGCCTTGGGCTGTGGCCTGCCTGCCGTGGTCACCGATGTGGGCGAGGTGCGCCGCGTGATCCAGACTGGCATCAACGGAGTCATCGCTGAAGCGCAAACGGACGACTGCTTCACCCAGGCCTTGGCCAAGGGGCTGGCATGGGCGCCCAGTGTGCGCGGGGCCGCCATCAGTGAATCGGTGGCGGCCTACAGGCCTGATCATGTGCTGGCTCCGGTCTACGAAAACTACCGCGCTCTGGCTCGCACCTACCGCCGCTCCACCGATGGCGCCACGGCTGGGCCTTATCACAAGGTGATCGGCACCAGCGTGAACAACATCGAGCGCAAGACAGCCGTGGAGCGCATCATGAGGTGGGCCCGCGCACTGGAGTCACGCTACGTTTGCTTTTGCAATGTGCACTCGGCTGTGCTGGCTTCGACCAACACCGAGCACCAGCGTGCCCTGTCTGCGGCCGATCTGGTGGCACCCGATGGCGCTCCGATCGCTTGGACCGTGTCCATGAAGTCGGGCAAAACACAGGAACGCGTGGACGGCCCTGGTTTGATGCTGCAGCTGTGCAAGGTCGCCGCAGCGCAGGGCGTGAGCATTGGGCTGTTGGGTTCAACCCCCGTGGTGCTCAAGCAGCTGACCGAGCGGCTCCTGCGCGAGTACCCTCAACTGAAGATCACCTACATCCATTCGCCGCCGTTCAGAGCGCTGACCCACGAAGAAGACCAACTCATGTGCAAGGAGATCGCCGAGGCAGGTGTGGGCTTGCTCTTCGTCGGATTGGGTTGCCCCAAGCAGGAAACCTGGATGCGAGCACACCGCCACCGCATTCCTGCCGTCATGCTGGGCGTGGGCGCTGCCTTTGACTTCCATGCCGGCACGGTGACACGGGCACCCAACCTCATGCGTGCAGCAGGCCTGGAATGGCTCCACCGCCTGATCTCTGAGCCTCGCCGCCTGTGGTGGCGCTACGTGTCCTACAACACGGTGTTCCTCTCCAAGAGCGCCCTGGATCTGGGCTTGTCTGTGGTGCGCCGCTTGCGAGGTTGGCTCGCACATGGCCTGTCACGATGAAGTCTGCGCTCAAGCAGCCCCCGCCCAGGGTCACTGCATGCGTGCACGCCAAGCGAGCTGAGCCCACCCGTGCACGTGTGGTCCTTGCCCATGCGGGTGCCGAGGTGTCCGAGTGGCTGCTCGCTTGCCAGCGTTCAATGGCCCATTCGGCGTGTTTGAGCTTGAGCCTGGCGCCCTCAAGCACCGAGGTCACGCCAACTGACATCGCCCTCGCGTTGACCCTGCAGAGCGCCAAGCAAATGGCGCATCAGGGCACGGCTCGCACCTGGTACCTCTCCGATGGCGACGGTGCCCCTGTGAACCCAAACCACCCCCTGCTGGCGGGGGCCATGCGCGGGCAAGGTCTGTCGCTTCAACTGTGGGAAGTGCTGCCAACGGACTCATCGACTGCCCTGCGCTTTGCGCCCCTGGCCCACATGCACATCGCGGCCACTGGCCTTGCCGCCTCTCACCATCAGCAGGTCGGGCAACTGCTGTCGCGCCTGCTGCAGCACGCCTGGCGCACCCAAACCTCGCAGCGAGCAGGCAGGGGTGATGCACCAGCGCCGCAGGCCACTGTTGAAGCCATGAGCTTTGGCCAGCGGCTTGGCTTGCAGGCGCAGGGCGCATTGCGCGCCTTCTGGCAGCGACAAGGCTCTCGTTTCTTGAGCGAGCGCTGGCGGATCGGCCTGGTCAGGGCGCCCATCCAGGCTTGGCTGCAGCCCGGCTTCCAGCCCGCCATTGACTGGATCACCCCCGAGCAGGGGCGCCGCTACCATGCCGACCCTGTGGGCATGCTTGGGTCAAGCACGCGCATCTTCTGCGAGGCGTTTGACGAACACACGGGCCTCGGCAGCTTGGCATGCCTGACGCTTGACGATCAATCAGCGGTTCAGCATGAACAGGCAGTGGCTGGCCACGCGATGCACCACGTTTCCTTTCCTCAACTCCTGAGTGTGCAGGGACGGCTCTACGGCCTGCTGGAATCCAGTGCCAACCGTGTCACCACGCTTCATGAAGTCACCGCCGACGGACAGTGGCACCCCCTTGGCACCCTGCTCGAGGGCATCGCTGCAGCCGACCCCACCTTGTTCCAGTGGGAGGGTCGCTTTTGGCTGGCCTACACCGACGCTGACCTGGGCAAACACGACAGCCTGTGCCTGCAATACGCCGACTCCCTGCAGGGGCCCTGGACACCTCACGCCCACAACCCGGTGAAGGTGGACATCCGTGGCGCACGCATGGCGGGTGCTTGGTTCGAGCACGAAGGCCAGCTCTACCGACCCGCGCAGGATTGCCTGCGGGCTTATGGCGCAGGCCTGGTCATCCAGCGTGTGCTGCATTGCAGCCCAACGCGCTACGCGGAAGAAGAAGTGCGCCGCATTGCGCCTGACCCCAAGGGCGCCTGCCCTGACGGCATGCACACCTTGTCAGCCTGGGGAGAACACACCCTGGTCGATGGCAAACGCCTGGCATGGAGCCCCTGGGCTCTGGCGCGCAAAGTGCGGCAGCGCTTGGGCCTGCTCAGCCATGAACCGCAGCCCAAGCCCGGCTTGCCAGCAGCCCGATTGAAACACGTGGCCGTGGTGGTGCCCCATTTGCGCATGGGTGGTGGAGAGTTGTCCATGTTGCGCGTGGCCCAAGGCCTGTCGCGGCTTGACGTGCGGGTGAGCCTGATCGTCAACACCTTGCGGACACAGGAGGTCTCGGTGCCCGCCGGCATCGAGCTGCATGAACTGGGCTGCGAAGGCACCTTGTCGGCCGCACGGGCGCTGGCGCAAGCCTTGAGGCACTTGCAAGCAGACGTGGTCTTCAGCGCCTTTCCGCACACCAATATCAGCACGGTGTGGGCCGCACGGCGTGCGGGCGGTGGCTTGCGCTGCGTGGTGTCTGAACACGCCCCACTGTCACAGCAGATCGAGCGCGAGGGCGGTTGGCGCTACCGCGTGCTGCCGCCGCTGGTGCGCTGGGCCTATCGGCGTGCCGATGCGGTGGTCGCGGTGTCAGGCGGGGTCGCGCTCGATCTGAAGGGCATGCTCGGCGCGGCAACGCCGATCCAAGTGATCGGCAACCCCGTGTTGGCTGACCACGAAACCCTGGATCGCCAAGCCCCGCCCGCGCACCCCTGGTTGGCAGACGCCCACTTGAAGGTGGTGATGAGCGTGTCGCGCCTGAGCGTCGAGAAGGACATCCCCACCCTCATGCGCGCCTTTGGCCGCCTGCATGCGCAAAGGCCGCAGACGCGCCTGCTGCTGCTGGGCGAGGGCCCGGAGCGCGCCCACCTGGAGGCCTTGCGGGCCGAACTGGGTTTGAACGAGGTGGTGCAGATGCCTGGGCGTGTTCAGCACCCCCGGCAGTGGCTGCAGCACGCCGCAGCGTTCGGGCTGGCCTCGCACTACGAGGGCTTTGGCAATGTGCTGATCGAAGCCCTGTCTTGTGGCGTGCCTGTGGTCTCGACCGACTGCCCGGTGGGCCCACGCGACATCCTGGCCGGTGGACAGCATGGTCAGCTGGTGCCCGTGGGTGACTGGCAAGCCATGGGCGATGCCTTGGGCGCGGCCATCGATCAGGGCGCAGCCCCGGCAGCTGCGGTGGCCTACGCCGCCCGCTTCACCGAATCGAGCGCCAGCCAGGCCTACCTGCACCTGTTTGAATCGCTGCTGTAGGCCCTGCCCTTGTGATCCCATGTTGTTGAAACACGCGCTTTATTACCTGCCCACCCAGTTGCTGTCGCCTCTGGCGCAGCTGGGCTCCATGCTGCTTTGGACACACTGGCTGGCGCCCGAGGCCATGGGTGTGTTCACGCTGGTGTCGGTGATGCAGGAGATGGCCTACCTGCTCTGTCTGGGCTGGTTTTCGACCTACGCGCTTCGCTACATGCCCGCAGCGCATGAGGTGGACGAGCGCCATCGCTACCTGGCCACCGAAAACGTGTTGGTGCTGCTCTGCATGGTGGCCAGCATGGTGGTGGCCGTGCCCGCCACGCTGACCCTGCCCGCTGACCAGCACACGCTCGGCACGGTCTGCGCCGTGGGCCTGTTCTTTGCCACAAGGGCCCTCAATGCGCACTACGGGGAGCGTGCCCGGGCGCAATCTTCTTTCCTGAGCTATGGCATCTTGCAACTGGCTGGGCCCGTGGGCGGCTTGGGCCTGGGCTGGCTGGCACTTCACCACTTTGCGCCCAGCGCACAAGTGCTGCTGCTCTCCTATGCGGTGGCGCAGGGCCTGGGCGGCCTGCTGGCCCTGCCAGGCCTGGGCATGCATTGGCAATTGCGCGCCCCTGATCGGCACCTGCTCAAGGCTGCACTGAGTTTTGGCGGGCCGGTGCTGGGCCTGTCCGCCTTGGGCTGGGTGGCTGAGAACCACATCCGCCACCTGGTGCAATGGCAGGCGGGCGCATCGGCCCTGGGGCTGATGATCGTGGGCTGGTCGCTGGGGCGCAGGTGTGCTTCGGTGGCGGCCATGTTGGTCACCACAGCGGCGTTTCCACTGGCCTCGCGCTTGCTCAACGAAGGCCGCCAAGCCGAAGCCCTGCAGCAATTGCGCATCAACGCCGCGCTCATGCTGGCGGTGCTGCTGCCCTCGACCGTTGCGGTGCAGATCATGGGGCCTGATCTGGCCACGCTCGCTGTGGCCAGCACCTACCGCGAGGTCACGGGCCAAGTGCTGGGCTGGTCGGTGCTGGCGGGCATGCTTCGCAACCTGCATGTGCATGGCACGGACCAACTCATGCTGCTGCAAAGGCGCATGCTCATGATCGGCAAGGTCAGCCTGGTCGAGATCATGGCTTGCGCGCTGGCCTCTGGCGTGGGGCTGGCTTTCTGGCAACTGCAAGGTGCAGTCATCGGGCAGGTGCTGGGGTCGGCCGTGGCCCTGCTGCTCAGCCTGTGGTGGGCCCGGCGACACCTGGGCTTTGAGTGGCCGTGGGGCGACAGCGCTCGCATTGCACTGGCAAGTGCTGTCATGGCCTTGGCCCTGATGGCCTGGCACCCTCACCAGGGCTGGATCGGCCTGTTGCTGTGGGCCTTGTGGGGCGCTTTGAGCTATGGCTTGGCCTGTGCGGCCCTGTTTCACACGGCCTTGATGCAGCAATGGCAACATCGAAAGCAGGCACCCATGGCGTGAGGCCTTGGCCATGCGCTGGGGGTGTGGGCCCACATCTGGCTTTCATTGGGTGAAACAGCCTGTCAGAATCACTGCCGCAGACCACACAGCCCCATGTTGCATCTACCTTTTACCCTGAACAGCCAAAGACGGCGCAGCGCCTTGGCGCTTTGCATTGCCGCGGCCATGAGCGCCTGTGGCGGTAGCGGTGGCCAGGGCACACCCAGCGCCGGCACTCAGACACCCCCCTTGCCTGAGCAGGCTCCGACGCTGGCTTTGAACAGCTTGACAGCGGTGGTCAGCAACTTGACCTGCGTGCCCGACGAGCACATCGCCTCGCCGCAGGGCACCACCCTGTTCAACAACACCTGGAACAGCGCCGCGGCAGGCGCGCAAACCTGGCAGCAATGTCTGCAAAGCCGTACTTGGGCAGGTTCGACGACTTCACAGTTCGGTTGGCGCTGGTCATGGCCCGATGCAGGCGGCGCCCTGTTTGCCTACCCCAGCGTGATCGTGGGGGCCAAGCCTTGGGAATCTGGGCCTGGCAACGATGTTCGCTTCCCCCTGCGCCTGTCCGATGCCAAGGCATTGAGCCTTCGCTTTGCAGCGGAGACGAATACCTCGGCCACCCACAGCCTGAACCTGGCCGCATCGGTGTGGTTGATTTCAACCCCCAAAGTGGCGGCGCCGCCCGACGAAACAGCGATACAGGCCGAAGTGATGGTCTGGACCGATTACACCGACGACATGGTGGCCGACCCAGGCACCACCACCCTGCAAGGTGAGTTCACCGACGCCCAAGGCATCCGCTGGAACATCTTTGCAGACAAAAACTGGGGCGATGCATCGAGCAGCACCGGCCACCGCTGGACCTATGTGGCCTTTCACATCCAGCCTGGCCAACGCAGAACTGCCGCGCAAATCGACCTCCTGGCCATGCTCAAACATGCCTCTGGCCTGGGCTTGTTCAGTGACAAGCTCTACATCGCTGACGTGGAATTGGGCAATGAAATCGTTGCCGGGCAAGGCGAAACCTGGTTGACTGATTTCGCAGTGACGGCCAATTAACGCCTGGCGTCCATCGACCCAAGGTCATCGCCTCAAGTCTGCCGGAGGATCGACCGAAAACCCAGACAAGCACTGTCTGCAGGAGGTCCTACCCGATGAGCGCTCGCGCTGAAACAGCATGGCTGCCCCCTGGGGGCCGCACCCCCCTGACCTTGCTCATCGGCGAGCAAGCAGGCACGCGCCAAGGCATCAAGCGCCTGCTGTGGACCCTGCCCTCTTACGCTTTTGCCATGATGGTGCTGTGGGTGGGGCAGTGGGCTGGCGTGGTTGACTTGCACGACGCCTTGGTGGTGAGCCTGTACAGCCTGCTGGGGCTGGTGGTGTTTTACGGCTTGATTCGCAGCGGCTTGAGTTTGCGCACCAAGGAGCCCACCCTGGCCTTGCCACACGTGCTGTTCAGCATCACCACGGTGGCCTTGTCGTACGTGATCATCGAGGTCGCACGCCCCATGGCTTTGCAGTGGCTGTGCCTCATCTTGATGTTTGACATGCGTCGACTGACCGCTCGCCAGAGCATGGGTGCGGCCTTTTTCGGCTTGAGCCTGACGACCGCTGCCGTGCTGGTGTCACACCAGATGGGCTGGACCACCGTGGAGCCCATGGCCGAGTGGATCAATGGTTCGATCGCAGCGGTGTCGGTGCCCGTGCTGCTGGTGGTGGCGCGCACAGGCTACCGTTTGCGCCACCAGATGTTCAAGCAGCGGGAGCAATTGGCCGAGACCTTGAGCGAGGTGCAAAGGCTGTCGATCCGCGATGGCCTGACAGGCGCCTTCAACCGTGCCCATGCCCAAGGACAGCTCGAAGAAGAAGCCCGCCGGCAGCAAAGGCATCGCCGGCCCTTCAGCCTGGCCTTGCTGGACATCGACCACTTCAAGCGCGTCAACGACACCCATGGCCACGCCGTGGGCGATGCGGTGCTCAAGGCCTTTGTGGCCCTCATCCAGCAAGCTGTCAGCAGCGTGCAGCCGCTGGCACGTTGGGGTGGCGAAGAGTTCCTCTTGCTGATGCCGGAGTGCGATCTGGACAGCGCCATGCGTGTGCTGGCCCATGTGCAGCAAGCCGTGGACAGCCATGACTGGGGCCTGGTCAGCCCGGGCTTGTCGGTCAGTTTTTCGGCAGGGGTGTGCCAGCACGATGGCCTCTCCAGCCTCTCCATCACTCTGGAGCGTGCCGACCTGGCGCTCTATCAAGCCAAGGCTCAGGGCCGTCATCGTGTGATGGCTGCGCCATTGAGCTGAAACACCTGAGCCATGAGCACCACCTTGAGCGCCAGCGCGCCCCCCCATCCACCTAGGGCCAGCAACCCGCCTAACAGCGCTGCCACACAGCGCAAGCCAAGGCGAGCACAAGGCAAGTTCTCGCGACTGGTCCTGAGTTCTGACCCGGAGATGCGCGAAGCCCTCAAGCTGTGCCTCTTGGCCGCCACGGTCTACCTCGCATGGTTCATCCTGATGCCCACGGTGATCGTGCCTCAGGGCCTCCTCTCCAAAGAGCTGGCCACTTTGTTCATGACGCATGAGGCCATCTCGATCCTGCTGTTTTACCCCTTGGTGAGAAGCGGCTTGACGCGCAAGCTTCATGACTCTGCCCTGGTCGTGCCCCAGATCGTGTGGGCCAGTCTGGCGGTGGTGCTGGCCTACGCCTTGACACCCGCCTCGCGCGCTGTGACCTTGCAGACGCTCAGCCTGATCATTGTCTTCGGCTTCATGAGCTTGAGCCCACGCGCTGCCATCTGGACGGGCGGTCTCATGATCGCACTGCTGATGAGCCTTCTGGCCCTGAGCCCCTGGATGAACCTGCCGCGTTTTGACATCCGCCAGCAGACCCTCACCTTGGTGACGACCAGCTTCATCCTGGGCATGCTCACGGTGCAGTCCTACCAGTTCGCCAAGATGCGCAAGCACGTGCTGCGCGAGAGAAAAAAGCTCCATGCAGCGCTGGCGCAAGTGCAAGCCCTGATGCGTCATGACAGCATGACGGGCCTCTACAACCGCCAAGGCATGCAGGACAAGCTGGACCAGGAGATCGAGCGTTGCTTGCGCAGCGGCCACAGCTTCAGCGTGGCCATGATCGACCTGGATCACTTCAAGTTCGTCAACGACACACATGGCCATGCGGTGGGCGACGAGGTGCTGCAAGGCTTCGCCCGCTGCGCCCGCCAGGTGCTGCGCGACACCGACCTGATCGCACGCTGGGGGGGCGAGGAGTTCGTCATCCTGATGCTGGACACCTCACCGGCTGACATGGCCTCGATCGCGCTCGCACGCCTGCGCCATGTGCTGCAAGGCATGCAGGTCTCGCCACAGGTGCCTGACCTGCGCATCACCTTCTCGGCGGGCTATGCCATGTGGCAACGTGGCGAGGCCATCGACCACCTCATGTCGCGGGCCGACAAAGCGCTCTACCAGGCCAAGAATGATGGGCGAGATCAATTCAAGCTCGCAGAAATCACAGCGGCTTGAATGTTTCCCTGTGTGAATTGGCCATAATGGCCCGAGATGCACACCGCCTTGCACACCCTTCGACGCGCTCGCACCCTCGCTTGGCTTTGCCTGGCGTGGTTTGTGATGTTCGTGGGTGCGGCCTCGGCGGCACCGCTGATGAAGGCCGGCCCCACCGCCGCCTTGTGCTCGGCCTCAGGCTTTGTCAAAGGCATCGGTGGGCCAGAAGCCAACACCGCCAAAGCCAGCCAGCACAGCATCGATTGCGTGCTGTGTTGTTTCACAGCCGATGCGCCCCCAGCCCCATTGAGCTGGTCAGCCCCTGACCTGCCCTTGGGCCGTGTGCTGCAAAGCATCCCTGCTGCGCGCATCGCAGCGATCACAGCGGCGCCCTTGCCGCCGCGCGGCCCGCCGCACGCTTCCTGAAAACCCGTTTGAACCCTCGCTGAGCCACCTGGGCTGCGTTCTGCCTGAACGCTGCCGATGGTGCTCGCGCCCTCATCGATTTTCCGGAGCATCCATGCGCAAGCATTCTCTGGCGGCCGCCGTGGCCGCCCTCGTGGCCATTGCACAAGCCACGCACGCACCTCAAGCCCTCGCCCACAACGTCAAAATCGCCAGCGAAGAGCAGGCCAAAGAATTGGGCATCACCATCGTGAGCCGCACCCAACCCAGCTCGCTGCCCACCCAGATCCCCACCACCATGGAGGGCATCAACAAGGGCCAGATCGAACGAGGCATCAACGCGACCGACAGTGAAGATGCCCTCAAATACCTGCCGAGCCTCCTGGTGCGCAAGCGCTACATCGGCGACCACAACCACGCCATTTTGTCGACCCGGGCCTCTGGAACCGGCAACAGCGCTCGCTCCATGGTGTTTGCCGACGGCATCTTGCTGTCCAACTACTTAGGGAACGGCGTGGGCGGCTTGAGCTTCCCGCCGCGCTGGGGCCTGGTCACCCCCGAGGAGATCGACCGGGTGGACGTGATGTACGGCCCGTTTTCGGCCGCCTATGCAGGCAACTCGGTGGGCGCGGTGGTCGACTATGTGACCCGCATGCCCACGAAGTTCGAGAGCCACTTTCAGGTGGGCATGGTCGAGCAGCCCTTTGAGCTCTACAACACCAGCGCCACATACCGCGCATGGCAAGCCAGCGCCTCGGTGGGCAACAAGGCGGGCGATTGGTCATGGTGGCTCAACGCCAACCACACCGACAGCGATGGCCAGCCCCTGACCTTCCCCACCCGCTTGCTCAGCGCCGGCAAGGCCAGCAACAGCGGCACGGCCGTGACAGGTGCGGTCCTCGACAAAAACAACGCCAACGCGCCCTGGTTCGTGCTGGGCACCGGCACGCAATACCACTCGGTGCAGGACCACCTCAAGATCAAACTGGCCTATGAGATCACGCCCACGGTGCGCGCCACCTACACGCTGGGCATCTGGCAGGCCGAGACCGACGGCCGCTCCGAGAGTTACCTGCGCGACGCCAATGGCCAGGCGGTCTACAGCGGCAACGTCAACATCAACGGCCTGGCCTATGACACCAGCAACAAGCTGGCGGTCTCCAACGCCGATTTCCCCTTCACCCAGCAAAGCAGCACGCACTACATGCATGGCCTGTCGGTCAAGAGCCGCACCAAAGGCGTGTGGGATTGGGAAGTGCAAGCCAGCCTCTACGACTACAGCCAGGACACCCTGCGCCAAAGCACCTTGAGCGAGGCCAAAGGCAATGGCACTGGCTGGCAAACCCTCGCAGCCAAAGGCATCTGGCGCCCCGATGGCCCCAAGGGCGCGCACATCGTGGATTTTGGCGTGCAACGCGACGCCTACCAGCTTCGCTACGACACCCGCAACCTCAGCGGCGCCGCAGGCACTGCGTGGCAGACGAGCCCTGTGACCACCCTGGCCAGCCAGGTGCAAGGCAACACCAGCTTGCTGGGCCTGTGGGGGCAAGACGCCTGGACGCTGGCGCCTGGCCTGAAGACCGTGCTGGGCCTGCGAGCCGAGCAATGGCAGGCCCATGGCGGCTTGACCGCCTTCACAGCCAGCAGCCGCATCGCGCATGCTGACCGCAGCGAGACCCACCTCTCCCCCAAGGCCGCCGTGTCATGGCAGTGGCGGGACGACGTGGTGCTGAAAACCTCGCTGGGCCGGGCCGTTCGCTTCCCCACGGTTGGGGAGTTGTATGGCGCCACCTCGACCACCAATTCGCAGTACATCAATGACCCGAACCTCAAGCCCGAGCGCTCTTGGACCGGCGAGTTCAGCGCCGAGAAAGACATCGACAACGGCGTGCTGCGCGCCACCTTCTTTGCCGAGAACACGCGTGATTCGCTCTATTCACAAACGGTGTTCGACTCAAGCGCCAACAAGAACATCAGCCGTGTTCAGAACGTGGGGCGCATCAACACGCGCGGGCTGGAGGTGGCCTACAACGGCTACCACGTGGGCTTCAAGCAGTTGGACTTGAGCAGCAGCCTGACCTACACCGACTCCAGCATCACGGCCAACGATGGCTTTGTCGTCTCACCCGGCGACACCCTGGGCAAGCGCCAGCCCAACATCCCGCGCTGGCGCGCCGCGGCCCTGGGCACTTGGCGCTTCAACAGCGCCTGGAGCACCGCCCTGGGCCTGCGCTACAGCGGCCCCCAGTACCGCACGCTCAACAACTCAGACGTGAACGGAGACACCTACCAAGGCGTGAGCGATTACTTCACGGCTGATGTTCGGGTGGTCTGGAAGTTCGACAAGCACTTCACTGCGGCGTTCGGCATCGACAACCTGAACAACGACAAACACTGGAACTTCCACCCCTACCCACAGCGCAGCTACCACGCCAGCTTGCGGGCAGACTTTTGAGGACGATCAAGAGGCCAGCACGGCCTCCACGCCCGTCTTGCCGACCAGGGCATCTTCGTCGGGCTTGACCCCGCTGATGCCAATGGCGCCGGCGCACTGGCCTGCCACCACAAAAGGCAGGCCACCTTCGAGCAGGCCCTCCCCAAGAGGCACCGACAGGAAGGCCGTGCGCCCGCCATTGATCATGTCCTCGATGCCCTTGGTCTCGCGGCGGAACACAGCGGCCGTGCGGGCCTTGGCCTGTGCAATGCCTGCGGAGGCCGGGCTGGCGCCGGGCATGCGCACAAAGGCCAGCAGGTGGCCGCCGTCATCGCACACGGCGATGGACACAGCCCACCCCTTTTGCGTGGCCAAGGCCTGCGAAGCGGCAATCGCCTTGGCGGCGTCTTCGCTGGTCAACACCGATTTGCTCAACATGACGAACCCCTCTTCAGGAAGGCGCCCCAATTCGGGACGCCAGGTGACAGACCTTGCCTGAAGTGCAAGGCCCGTGCCTGAAAAGGGTTTGCCAGCGCTCGGTGCGGTGACGCTCAGGCCAGGCCGCGCGCCGTGGCCAAGGCCACCATGGCAGGCTTGAGGCCCTTCTTGATGTCGGTGTAGGTGCGGCGGTCACGCGTGGCCAGGTCTTGCGCCAGGGCGATGGCGGCTGGCAGCAACTCAGCCTCGGGCAGGATCTGGTTGACCACCTCACGGCGCAAGCACTCTTCGCCGCCCCAGGCATTGCCGGTCAGGGCCAGCTCGAAACCGGCAGCCGTGTTGGGCAACAAGCGCACGATGTCCAGCAGCGCGGGTGTGAAGGCCATCTTGACCTTCACTTCCGAATAGCAGAAGCGGCCTTTGTCAGCGCGCATCAGGCGGAAATCGCAGACTGAGGCCAGCAAGGCGCCACCCGCGTAGGCATTGCCATTGATGGCCGCGATCACCGGCAGGTTCAGCAGGCTCAGGCGCACCATCATGTTTTCCATGCGGGTGATGAACTCGAACAGGTCGGGTTGCTGCATCAGCCAAGGCAGGTCGATGCCGTTGCTGAAGGTCTTGGCGTCGTCACTGGTGATGACCAGCGCGGCGTCGCCCTTGTGGGCCTTGATCTCGTCAAAGACCTGGTGGAATTCGTTCAGGACGGTGTCGTTCAGGACATTGCCTGCCGCGCCATGGGTCAGCGTCAGGACGAACACGGAGCCTTGCAGCTCCAGCTTCATGGTGCTCAGGGTGGTCATTTCTCGGGCTTCCTCAGAAGGGGTGTCAGCGCAAAGGTGCACAGTATCGTGCACCTGCAGCCCTGCCAAGGGTCACCAAAGTGTCAATGCTGTCGCGCAGCCACCCAAGCGGGCAGACCTCACACCAGGGCTGCACGGTGCAGCTGAAAAGCTTCCAACACGATGGGGCGCAAGCCCTCGCCGCCTTGCTCGTCCAAATGGCGGGCCAGCAAGTCGCGCATGCGGGGGGCCCAGAATTTGCGCACATGGTTGACGATGCCTTCCAAGGCCTCGGGTCGATCCGGCATGGCCTCGAAGAACTCGCCAATCTGATTGGCCATGTGCACCAGGTGCTTCACATCCATGGGGTGTCTCCTGTGTCGCTCAAACCGAAGGCCTGGGGCTGGGTGTAAGCCACGAAATCATCGCCGCGCACAAAGCCCGCCAGGGCCAGGCCGCATTGCAGCGCCGTGTCCACCGCCAGCGCGGTGGGCGCCGACACCGCGGCCAGCGTGCCCACGCCGGCCATGGCCGCTTTTTGCACCATTTCAAAGCTGGCACGGCTGGTGATGCAGATGAAGCCGGTGGCAGCTTCGACGCGCTCACGCACCAGGGCGCCGACGAGTTTGTCCAGCGCGTTGTGGCGGCCCACGTCTTCGCGCACCACTTGCACGTCGCCGTGGGCATTGCACCAGGCCGCGGCATGGCTGGCGCCTGTGAGCTGCTGCATGGATTGCCAACTGCGCAAGGTGCGCTGGGCCTGGGCCAAGGCTTCGCGGGCCACGGGCAGTGGCGTCACTTTGGGCAAGGTGCGGCGCACTTGCGCGAGGCTGTCCGTGCCGCACAAGCCGCATCCTGTGCGGCCTGCCAGGGTGCGGCGCCGCTCCTTCAAGCGCGCCAGGCAGGCCGATGAAACCTCCATCTGAACCTCGATGCCTTCGCAGGCTTGGGCCACTTCCACGCCATACAACTCACTGGCATCCAGCAAGAGGCCTTCGGTGAGGCCGAAGCCCAGCGCAAAGTCTTCGAAGTCAGCGGGCGTGGCCATCATCACGGCTTGCGAGATGCCGTTGAACACCAAGGCCACTGGCACCTCTTCAGCGAGCCAATCAGACAGCACCTGCACCTGCCCACAGCGCCAATTGGTGACGCTGGCCTGGCGCACACCCGCCGGCGGGCTCGCACAAGCCACACCCTCCGAGGTGGCCTGAGGGGCAGGCATGAGCAGAGGTGTCATTTGCCAAAGACCTCAGCAGGCGCAGGCGCTGGGTGGGTGGCTTGGGCCAGCAAATCCAGTTGCTCGCGGTTGAAGGTGGCGTAATCCTTTTGCCAATCCGAAGGCTGCGCCACAGGCATGACCTGCACGGCCGTGACCTTGTACTCGGGGCAGTTGGTGGCCCAGTCCGAGCTGTCGGTGGTGATGACGTTGGCGCCACTCTCGGGGAAGTGGAAGGTGGTGTAGACCACACCGGGCTGGATGCGCTCGGTCACGTGGGCGCGCAAAACGGTCTGGCCCGCACGGCTCTGGATGCCCACCCAATCGCCCTCGCGGATGTTGCGCTCTTGCGCGTCGTGCGGGTGGATGTCCAGCAGGTCTTCCTCGTGCCACTGGTTGTTGGGCGTGCGGCGGGTTTGCGCGCCCACGTTGTACTGGCTGAGGATGCGCCCCGTGGTCAGCAGCAGCGGGAATCGCCGCGTGACCTTCTCTTCGGTGGTCACGTACTGCGTGAGGATGAAGCGCCCCTTGCCACGCACGAACTTCTCGGCATGCATGATGGCCGTGCCCGCAGGCGCGGTGCTGTCGTTGCAGGGCCATTGCACGCTGCCAAAACGCTCGATCTTCTCGTAACTCACGCCGGCAAAGCTGGGCGTGAGTTCGGCGATCTCCTGCATGATCTGCTCGGGGTGGGTGTAGGCCATGTCATAGCCCAGAGCCTTGGACAGCGCCACGGTGACCTCCCAATCGGCCTTGCCCGCCAGCGGCGGCATGACCTGGCGCACGCGGCTGATGCGGCGCTCGGCGTTGGTGAAGGTGCCGTCCTTTTCGAGGAAGCTGGAGCCCGGCAAGAACACATGTGCGTATTTGGCCGTCTCGTTCAGGAAGATGTCCTGCACGACGATGCATTCCATGGCCGACAAGGCCGCGGCCACGTGCTGGGTGTTCGGGTCTGACTGCACGATGTCTTCGCCCTGGCAATACAGGCCCAGGAAGCTGCCATCGAGGGCTGATTCAAACATGTTGGGAATGCGCAGGCCCGGCTCAGGGCTGAGCGTCACGCCCCAATGCGCTTCGAACTGCGTGCGCACCGTGGTGTCGCTGATGTGGCGGTAGCCAGGCAACTCATGCGGGAAGCTGCCCATGTCGCAACTGCCCTGCACATTGTTCTGGCCACGCAGCGGGTTCACGCCCACGCCTTCACGGCCTACCATGCCGCACGCCATGGCCAAGTTCGCGATGCCCATGACCATGGTCGAGCCCTGCGCATGCTCGGTCACGCCCAAGCCGTAATAGATGGCCGATTTGGGGCCGCTGGCATAGAGGCGTGCAGCTGCACGCACATCGGCAGCGGGCACACCCATGGCCGCTTCAAAGGCTTCGGGCGAGTTCTCAGGGCGGGCCACAAACTCGCGCCATTGGCCAAAACTCTTGGCATCGCAACGCTCGGCCACATAGGCCTCATTGACCAGGCCTTCAGTGACGACCACATGCGCCAGGGCTGTGATCATGGCCACGTTGGTGCCAGGCTTGAGCGCCAGGTGGAAGTCAGCGCGCACATGGGGCGATTCGACCAAGTCAATGCGGCGGGGGTCAACCACGATGAGGCGAGCGCCTTGGCGCAAGCGCTTTTTCATGCGCGAGGCAAACACCGGGTGGGCATCGGTGGGGTTGGCGCCGATCACCATGATCACGTCAGCGTGTTCGACCGATTTGAAGGTCTGCGTGCCGGCCGAGGTGCCAAAGGTCTGGCCCAAGCCATAACCGGTGGGCGAATGGCAGACGCGGGCACAGGTGTCGACGTTGTTGGTGCCGAAGGCCGCGCGGATCAGCTTTTGAACGAGGTAGGTTTCTTCGTTGGTGCAGCGGCTGGAGGTGATGCCGCCCACCGAATCCTTGCCCGCCTTGGCCTGGATGCGCTTGAACTCGGAGGCCGCGTAAGTCAGGGCTTCTTCCCAGCTCACCTCGCGCCACGGGTCGGTGATCTTAGCGCGGATCATGGGTTGAGTGATGCGGTCTTGATGGGTGGCATAGCCCCAGGCAAAGCGGCCCTTCACGCAGCTGTGGCCCTCGTTGGCCTTGCCATCTTTCCAGGGCACCATGCGCACCACGGTGTTGCCCTTCATCTCGGCCTTGAAGCCGCAGCCCACGCCGCAATAAGCGCAGGTGGTCACCACACTGTGCTCAGGCTGGCCCAGCTCGATCACGCTCTTTTCTTGCAAGGTGGCCGTGGGGCAGGCCTGCACGCAAGCGCCGCACGAGACGCACTCGCTGTTCATGAAAGGCTCGTCCTGGCCCGGCGACACGCGGCTTTCAAAGCCACGGCCCGAGATGGTCAACGCAAAGGTGCCTTGTGTTTCTTCGCAAGCCCGCACGCAGCGGTTGCAGACGATGCACTTGCTGGCGTCATACGTGAAATAGGGGTTGGATTCGTCCTTGTGGCTGTCGCAATGGTGGGCGCCCTTCACGCCCGCCACCTCCTGCCCAGCCACGCCGTAGCGCACATTGCGCAAGCCCGTCACACCAGCCATGTCTTGCAACTCGCAGTCGCCATTGGCGGCGCAGGTCAGGCAATCGAGCGGGTGGTCGCTGATGTAGAGCTCCATCACGCCCTTGCGCAGTTGCTGCAGCTTGGGGCTTTGCGTGCGCACCACCATGCCCGCCTCAGCCGGCGTGGTGCAGGAGGCTGGGTAGCCCTTACGGCCTTCGACCTCGACCAGGCACAAGCGGCAAGAGCCAAAGGGCTCCAGGCTGTCGGTGGCGCACAGCTTGGGCACGCGCACGCCCGCATCCACCGCCGCTCGCAGGAGAGACGTGCCCTTGGGCACCTGAACCTGGTGGCCATCGATGCTGAGCGTCACCAGCACCTCAGACGTGCTGGCGGGCGTGCCGTGGTCGATCTCTGTGTGGAAAGCCGAGTGAGCGGTGGGCAGGGAATGGTCATGCATGGCGGTGTCCTCAGGCTTGGTCAACAACTGCGATCAAGCCGCATCACGTGTCGTGAGCTCAGCGGGGCTCAGGCCGAAGTCTTCGGGGTAGTGGTTCA
>JBEANX010000520.1:0-4486 GCA_041165245.1 Pseudomonadota bacterium | reverse complement strand
CCAACAAGGCCGACAAGCCCAACTCACCCGCCGTGCCCATGATGGCCGCCAGCGCAGGTGGCAACAGAGGCACGTGGTATTCCTCCTGGAAAAGGAACAAGGTGCTGTCCCAATCCTGCAGCTTGCTCAGGCCGGCACGGAAGAAGACCGACAGTAAAAAGAGACGGGCCGCGAGCAAAGCAAGGGCTTGCAGCCACGGGAGAACAGTGCGGGAGACGGCATCCACACGCAGGAGGTGCTGGCGCCAGACGGGCTGAGCCAACATGGCTGGACCAGCGGCTTGCCGGTTGTGGTTGTGAGCCGCTGAGCCAGGTGACTCAGCGTGTGGTGGGGCGGCAAAGGGCTTCATGACAGGTCCTCCAGTGGATGTGCATGAAGGTCAGTCGTGCCAACCGGGCAATCCTTACAAAGGCCCACCGCCCTTGCCATCGCCTTCGCCGGGGTCTTCACCCGGAATCTGCCCACGCGCCATGCGCCGGGCCGCCACGCGCAACACGGCCAGCTGCGCTTTGTATTGGGTGCAGGCATCGCAAAACAGCAAGTGCCCCCTCAGGCGAACGACTTCGCCCAGGCTGAGTTCACGGTCCATGGCTTCTGACAAGCGCTGGGTCGCTTCGATGCACTTCATGCGCGACCTCCCTTTCGTGTGGCCTTGGTGGGCGCGTTTGGGGTCGGGGCTTTGGGCGAGGCCGTGGCCGGTGCGCTGAACCAGCGCTGATCCACACACTCACGCAAACGCTGGCGCGCCCGGTGCAAGATCACAAACACATTGGCCGAGCTGATGCCCACTTGCTCGCAGATCTCGTCGGTCTCGAAATCCATGAACTCGCGCAGCATGAACACGCGCGCCTGCTGGGGCGGCACGCCGTCCAGACAAGCCTCGAAGATGGCCCAGAACTGCTGTTGCTCCAGGCTGGCGTGGGGGTCGTTCCAGCCAGTGGGGCGGCTGTCTTGCAGCCAATGGCCGTGCTGGTCGAAGACGTCGTCCATGTGGGCGTCTTCGCCCTCTTTGAGCAGGCTGCTGGCGTCGACCGTGCGCTGGCGGTGGCGCAGCACATCGGCGATCTTGTTCTTGAGGATGGCGAACACCCAGGTCTTGAGCGCACTGCGGCCCGCAAAGCGCTGGGCGCCCGTCAAGGCGCCGACCAAGGCATCTTGAACGGCATCTTCGGCCAAGGTGGCGTCCTGCAGGTGCAGGTGGGCAAAGCGCACCATCTGGCGGCGCAGCTCGGCCATGAAGCCGGTGTCCTGCCAATCAGGCAGCGGGGCGGTGGCGGCAGACATGAAGGGGCATCACCGGGTTGGAGAGATGCCCCCACTGTAGCGTCAAGCGTGATGCACACGCTCTGCCTCAGTCGCAGTCTCAGGCTGCAGCGCGCTGCCCTGCTGGCGCGCCTTGCGCCTGGCGCACGCTGGCGGCGTACTCGGCGTATTGCGCCATCAAGGCCTCACGGCGGGCGGGGTTGAAGCTGATGCGGCTCAGGTCGCCCTTGTAGTGCTTGATCACGCGCTTGTTCATCAGGGCATACCAAATGGGGGTGAGGTAAGCCAGGGTGATCATGCCGGCGTAGCCAGAGGGCAGCTGGGGGCTGTCGTCGAAGTGGCGCAGGGTCTGGTAGCGGCGCGTGGGGTTGGCGTGGTGGTCGCTGTGGCGCTGCAGGTGGTACAGGAACAGGTTGGTCACCGTGTGGTTGCTGTTCCACGAGTGCTCAGGCTGGCAGCGCTCGTAGCGGCCGTCGGGCAGCTTGCGGCGCAGCAGGCCGTAGTGCTCCAGGTAGTTCACCACTTCCAGCAGCGAGAAGCCATAGACCATCTGAATGATGAGGAAAGGCAGCGCCTTGGTGCCCAGCACGGCCAACAGGCCACCAAACAGCACCACCGACATGGCCCACGATTGCAGGTTCTCGTTGTGGCGGCTCCACAGGCCCTGGTTGTAGCGCTTGAGGCGTTCGGCCTCCAGGTGCCAGGCCGAGGTCAAGCTGCCTGACACGGTGCGTGGCCAGAAGGCCCAGAATGATTCGCCAAAGCGTGAGCTGGCGGGGTCCACCGGCGTGGCCACGTTCTTGTGGTGGCCGCGGTTGTGTTCGACAAAGAAATGGCCGTAGAAGGTGGGCGCCAGCGAGATGCGGGCCAACCAGCGGTCCAGCTTGTCCTTCTTGTGGCCCAGTTCGTGCGCCGTGTTGATGGCGATGCCATTGACCGCACCCACGCTGATGGCCAAGCCCAGCAGCTCGTGCCAGCGCAGGTCCATCGTCGCGGCCATCCAGGCACCGAAGATGGTCACGGCGATCTGCAGGGGCACGTAGGCGTAGAGCACCCAGCTGTAATAGCGATCGGCCTCCAGGCGGGCCAGGGCGTCTTCGGGTGGGTTCTCGGCGTCTTCACCAAACAGCCAGTCGAGCGCGGGCATGATCACATGCAGCAAGGCCACGACGAACCACAGCGTCCAAGTGGCTTGCGTGAACAGGAAGGACACCAGCATGGTGGCGCCAATGAGGGGAATGGCGGGGCCCAGCAGCCAGAGGTAGCGCTTGGGGTCGGCCCACGAGGTGCCAGGCTGCGAAGGCAAGCTTGGGGTGCGGCTGTCAGACATTGTTGAGACTCCTGTGTCAATGCTGAGCAGTGTGCGCAAAGCTGGGCGCCTTGACCATCCGCCGCTGACCTTTGACCTGTTGCAAGACGCCGGCAGGGTTTGAGGGTCAACCCGAAGTTCACGTCATGACGTCACCGGGTGACATTTTCCCGGCGTCTCGCACCACCGAGGCGGTGTTTTCACACGAGACAGTCCTTGCAAGGCGTGGCATGCTAACGCGTTTATGGATCCATTGAGCCTGATCATCGACGACATGCGCTTTGACGGTGTCGTCTTCGTGGCCACCGAACTGAGCACGCCCTGGTCTTTGCACATGGCCACGCCCGGTCAGGCGGCGTTTCACGTCATCACCCAAGGCCAGGCCTGGCTGCGCCGCGAAGGCTTCGAGCCGGTGCTGGTGCAAACGGGCGACCTGATCGTGCTGCCCGCGGGTGAGCCGCACTGGATGCAGGACAAGCCCCAGGCCTCACACGTCGACCCAGCCAAGGTGTTTGACCTCTCGCCCCACCTGAGCCAGCGCGGGATGGCGCCCTTGCATGTGGGAGGCACTGGCGGCGAGGGCGAACCCGTCAGCACCAGCATGATCAGCGGCCACGCCCGCTTTGACATCCACATGGCCGAACCCCTGGTGCGCGCCCTGCCCCCCCTCATGCACATCCGAGGCCTGGGCGAGGCGCCCCCGCTGTGGCTGGGCATCGGGCTGCAGTTCCTGGCGCAAGAGCTGGCCTCGCGGCGCCCCGGCCAGCAGGCCATCATCAACCGCCTGGGCGACATCCTCTTCATGGAGTGCCTGCGCGACCACGTGGCCGCCCTGCCCGAGCGATCGGGCAACTGGCTCTCGGCACTGAAAGACCGGGCGCTCTCGGTTGCCCTGGCCTGCATGCACCAGCAACCCGCCCATGCCTGGACGGTGCCTGAGCTGGCGCAAAAGGCCTGCTTGTCGCGCTCGGCCTTTGCCGAACGTTTCGGCCAGACCTTGGGCGAGCCGCCGCTGACCTACCTGACGCGCCACCGCATGCGCCTGGCCGCACGCCAGCTGGCCAGCTCGACCACGCCCATCAGCCGCATTGCCGACCAGGTGGGCTATGCCTCCGAGGCCGCCTTCAGCCAGGCCTTCAAGCGGGAGTATGGGCTCTCGCCCAGTGCGTGGCGGCAGCAGCGCCAGACAGAAACGCTGGTGAGCACAGACCCACCTGCCATGGCTTGAGCGCATAGAAAAAGGCCAACCCGCCAGAACGACGGGTTGGCCTGACTCACAGCCAAACTGAGAGAGCGCGGCCTCAGACCCAGCTGCTGGACACCAGTTTTGTCACGGTGGCTGGCGCGTTGGTCGGGATGCTGGTCGCGTCAGCAGGTGGTGTGAAGCCAGCCATGGCCGTGACCAAAGCCTGCACCTTGGAAGCGCTGAGGGTCTTGCCATCAGAGGCCGTGATGTTCTCCACCTGGCTGTAGCCGCCTGTAACAAACCAGCTCTGCACCGTGACCGTGTCTTTCGTGCCCAGGATCTTGATGTCCAGGTTGTTGCCGGCTTTGGTGAACCACAACTGCTTGGATGTCGCATCACCCAGTTTGAGCAAATCGCTGTTGTTACGGGTGGTGTCGTAATCAACGATCAGATCCAGACCGTCACCTCGGTTGAAGACATAGGTGTCATTGCCCTTGCCGCCGACGAGGCTATCGTTGCCCTTCCCACCCACCAAGGTGTCATTGCCAGCCAAGGCATTCAAAGTGTCGTTGCCACCACCGCCCGTGAGGGTTTCACTGCCCGCGGTGCCGTTGAGCGTGAGGTTGTCAGGCTTGGTCGCTGCGGCCAGGATGTCAGCACCACTCAAAGAACTGCCATCGGAGAACTTCAGTTGCAAACCACTCCAGCTGCCAGCGTTGCCAAGGCTC
>JBEANX010000519.1:0-13703 GCA_041165245.1 Pseudomonadota bacterium | reverse complement strand
AGGAGCGCATCACCACGGCGCGCCACTTCCGCGTGTTCCCCGGCGAGGGCGTGCACAGCCAGCAACTGTCCGAGTTGGTGCTCAAGCTCGACCAGATGGGCTACACGGGCGACTACAGCTTTGAGGTCTTCAACGACGACTACCAGGCCATGCCGCCTGCGCTGGTGGCCCGCCGTGCGCACCGCAGCGCCAACTGGCTGGCCAACGAAGTGCTGCAACGCGCCACGCCGCTGCCCAGTCAGATGCGCTTGCGTGGACGTTGATGCTGGTTGACCCAGCTTGCCGAAGCGGCGCCTGATCAGGCCGCCTTGGCCTGGTCTTCACGTTTTTTGGCCAGACGCTTGCCGCGAGCCCGGATGTTCAAGGCTTCGACGGTCAGCGAGAAGAGCATGGCGGCGTAGATGTAGCCCTTGGGGAGGTGCACCTCGAAGGCTTCGGCCGTCAGGGCCATGCCCACCATCACCAGGAAAGCCAGGGCCAGCACCTTGACCGATGGGTGCGCATCGACAAACTCGCCAATGGGTTTGGCCGCAAACAGCATGACGCCCACCGACGTGATCACGGCAGCCACCATCACGGGCAGCTGATCCACCATGCCCACGGCGGTGATGACCGAGTCCAGCGAGAACACGATGTCGATGATGGCGATCTGGCCAATCACGCCCCAGAACAAGCGGGCGCCAGCAGCTTTGACGGTGGCGGCGTCGGCCTCGGTGGCGGCAGGTGGGCCGCCTTCTTCGCGGGCCTCGACTTCCACAAAGATCTCGTGCGAGGCCTTGTAGAGCAGGAACAAACCACCACCCAGCAAGACCAGGTCACGGCCGCTGATGCCTTGGCCGAACAGTTGGAACAGGTCGTCCTTCAGGCCCATCACCCAGCTCAAGGAGAACAGCAGCGCCAGCCTGGAGCCCATGGCAAAGCCCAGGCCCCAGCGGCGGGCCTTGTCCCGCATTTCAGCGGGCAGCCGGCCGACCAGGATGGAGATGAAGATGATGTTGTCGACACCCAGGACGATTTCAAGGGCGGTGAGCATCGCAAAAGCGATCCAGATGTTCGGGTCGAGCAGGAGTTCCACGGGGTGTCGATTGAGTTGAATGTTCGATCGTGCCGCAACACCGAGCCATGATCCAGAGGGCCTTGTCGCCCTGATGTTCAGGTTTTTCCTGAATGTCAGGCTGTTTGTCTTCGTCGATAGGTGACGAAATCGAAGCTGGGGCCGCCTTCTGCGGTGCCCGCCTGAGGTTCGCGCCGGAGTTCTTCGAAGGCTTCACGTGGCCACTCGGGAAAGAAGGTGTCGGCCTCGAAGTCGGCATGCACCTCGGTGAGTTCCAGCTCGTCGGCCAGAGGTAAGGCCTCGGCATAGAGCTGTCCGCCACCCATCACGAAAGCCTTGGGCGCGCCTGCCACCAGGGCCAAAGCCGCTCGCAGCGAGTGCGCCACTTCAGCGCCAGGCCCTTGCCACTGGCTGTTGCGCGTGACCACGATGTTGCGCCGGCCGGGCAGGGGGCGAAAGCGCTCGGGCAGCGAGTCCCAGGTGCGCCGACCCATGATGACCGGGCAGCCCAGGGTGGTGGCCCTGAAATGCTTCTGGTCACGGCTGTCCTGCCAGAGCAGGTCGTTGTTCTTGCCGATGGCGCCGTGGTGGGCGACGGCGGCGATCAGGCTGAGGGTGGTTTTCATCACTCGGCTCACACCGCCACAGGCGCCTTGATGCCCGCATGGTGCTGGTACTCCAGCACCTCAAAATCTTCGTACTCGTAGCCGAAGATCGAATCAGGCTTGCGCTTGATGTTCAGCACCGGGTAGGGGTGGGGCTGGCGGCTGAGTTGCAGCTCGACCTGTTCGGTGTGGTTGCTGTAGATGTGGCAATCACCGCCGGTCCAGATGAAGTCGCCCACATCGAGGTCGCACTGCTGCGCCAGCATGTGGGTCAAGAGCGCATAACTGGCGATGTTGAAGGGCACGCCCAAAAAGATGTCGGCGCTGCGCTGGTAGAGCTGGCAGCTGAGCTTGCCCTTGCCGCCCTCTACGGTGGCCGGCGCCACGTAGAACTGGAAGAAGGCGTGGCAAGGGGGCAGGGCCATCTGGTCGATCAGGCCCGGGTTCCAGGCGCTGACGATGATGCGGCGCGAATCCGGGTTCTGTTTGAGTTGCTTGACCACGTCGGAGATCTGGTCGACATGGGTGCCGTCGGGCTTGGGCCAGTTGCGCCATTGCACGCCATACACGGGGCCCAGGGAGCCGTCTGCTTTGGCCCATTCGTCCCAGATGCTGACGCCGTGTTCCTTGAGGTAGGCGATGTTGTCGTCACCACGCAGGAACCACAACAGTTCCATGATGATGGACTTGAGGTGTACCTTCTTGGTGGTGACCAGAGGGAAGCCTTCCGACAGGTCAAAGCGCATCTGGTGGCCAAAGACGCTGCGCGTGCCGGTGCCGGTGCGGTCGGCCTTGAAGACGCCCGTGGTGTGCACGTGGCGCATGAAGTCTTCGTACTGGCTGCGGATCGGGCGCTGGGGGCGGTCGATGCTGTCGATGCGGGGGGTGTCGGCCAAGGTGGGCTCCGAAAAAACGGGGTCAGGCGGCTTGCCGTGGGGCAAGGACGTCATTTTGACAGCGTCCTTGAGCGCCCCACCGGCCGCAGTGTCAAAGCACCCGTGACACTTCAAGCCGCCAGGCCTTGGTCGCCCTGCATGGTGGCCAGCTTGGCATACAGGCCGCCACGGCTCAGCAGCTCATGGTGGGTGCCAATCTCGACGATCTGGCCGGCGTCCAGCACCACGATGCGGTCGGCATTGACGATGGTGCTCAGGCGGTGCGCAATGACCAGGGTGGTGCGGCCGCGCATGGCGGTCTCCAGGGCGGCTTGCACGGCGCGTTCGCTCTCGGTGTCCAGCGCACTGGTGGCTTCATCGAGCAGCAGCAAGGGCGCGTTCTTGAGGATGGCGCGTGCGATGCTGATGCGCTGGCGCTGGCCGCCCGACAGGCGCACACCGCGCTCACCCAGGAAGGTGTCGTAGCCCTCGGGCAGCTTGAGCAAGAATTCATGCGCATGGGCGGCCTTGGCGGCGGCGATGACTTCGTCATCAGACGCATCGGGCTTGCCGTAGCGGATGTTCTCCATCGCAGACGACGAGAACACCGTGCTGTCTTGCGGGACGATGCCAATGCGCTCGCGCAGGGCTTGCAGGCTCATCTGCTCGATGGGCACACCGTCTAGGCTGATGTGGCCCGATTGCGGGTCGTAGTAGCGCAGCAGCAGCTGGAACACGGTGGTCTTGCCCGCACCACTGGGGCCCACCAGGGCGACCGTCTCACCGGGTTTGACACTCAGGTTCAGGTGGCTGAGTGCGGTTTGTGTGGGGCGCGAAGGGTAGTTGAAGCTCAGATCACTCAGCTCGACACTGGCACCACCGCGGCTCAGGGGCAGGGGCTTAGGCGCTGCGGGCGATTCGATGTGCGAGCGGGTGTGCAGCAGCTCCACGAGGCGTTCGGTGGCACCTGCAGCGCGCAGGATCTCGCCGTAGATTTCTGACAGCGCCGCGGTCGAGCTGATCAGCAAGATCACATAGACGACCGTCTGGCCCATGTGTCCCGCGCTGATCTTGCCTTCGACCACGGCCTGGCTGCCTTGGTACAGGCCCCACAGCAGCGCGCTGGCGATGCCGCTGATCAAAAACGCCACCAGGCCGGCGCGCATGCGGGCGCGGCGAACGCTGGTCTGGAAGGCGTTTTCGGTGGCGTCGGCAAAGCGCTTGGCTTCGCGTGTTTCAGCGGTGTAGCTTTGCACCACGGTGACGGCGTTCAGCACCTCAGAGGCAATGGCGCTGGAGTCGGCCACACGGTCCTGGCTGTCACGCGAAAGGCTGCGCACGCGGCGGCCCGCGATGATGGCAGGCAGGATGACCAGGGTGATCACGCCCAGCACGGCAGCCATCACGCGGGGGTTTGTCACCACCAGCATGGTCAGGGCGCCAATGCCCATGATGCTGTTGCGCAATCCCATGGACAGGCTGGAACCCACCACGCTCTGGATGAGGGTGGTGTCGGCGGTCAGCCGGGAGAGCACTTCGCCGGTTTGCGTGGTTTCAAAAAACTGGGGGCTCTGGCGGATCACGTGGGCGTACACAGCGTCCTTGAGGTCAGCCGCAATGCGTTCGCCCAGCCAGGTCACGGTGTAGTAACGCAGCGCCGAGAACACGCCCAGGGCGACGCCGACGGCACCCAGGGCCAGGAAGTGCTGGCGCAAGGCCATGATGCGTTCGCCCGGATCGGTGGGCAGCAAGCCCTGGTCGATCAGGTTGCGCAAGGCCATGGGCAACACCAGGGTGGTCAGGGCCGCCAGCACGAGAAAAAGGCCGGCCAGCACGATCCGACCTTTGTAGGGCTGCAGGTAGGGCACGAGTGCCTTGAGTGCGCCGGGCGATGGCTTGGTGACAGGGGCCTCATCGGCGCCTGGGTTGGGCGTGACGGATGTGGCGGGGGCGGGGACTGACGTGCTCATGGCGCTATTATCGTGGCTTGACAATGGTTGCACAGGCAACTAATATTATTTGCATGAGCAAAGATCTTACGCCTCAAGGGGCCGCCCCGGGGGCTGCAGCAGCCAGTGGCTCGGGTTTGCCCCCTGACCCAGTGCCGTGTTTTTACGAGGTGGAGCGCTATTGCAGCGAGGACAGCGTCGGCTACCTGATGCGCCGCGTCATGCTCAGCCTGATCAACGAGGTTGATCGCCGCCTGGAAAGCGAAGGCCTGACGCACGTGCAATGGACGCCGCTTTACATGCTCTACAAGGGCAAGGCATCGACCTTGGCCGAGCTCGCCCGCGAGTTGCAGATCGACCCGGGTGCTTTGACCCGCACGCTCGACCGCTTGGAGGCCAAGGGCCTGTGCCGACGGGTTCGCTCCACCGAAGACCGCCGTGTCTCCAAGCTGGAGCTCACAGAAACCGGCCTGGCCGCCGCGGCCCAGGTGCCTGCGGTGCTGTCGAGCGTGCAAAACGCCTACCTCAAGGGCTTCACACACGAGGAGTGGCAACAGTTGCTCGACATGCTTCGCCGTTTGGGTGCCAACGCCGATGCCATGAAGGCCAGCGATCAAGCGGCCACACAAGGCGCTCCCCAACGCGGCCATGCCCGAGGCCCCCTTGGCAAGGCCAGCACCGAAACCTCTGACGAATGACAAGAACAATGACAGCGCTTGATGTGAAAACACGCCTGCAGCGCGGCGCATGCGTGGTGTCGCTCGTGGCCGTGGCCAGCTTGCTGGGCTGCGCCAGCCAGGGCGATCTGCAGACCCAAGCTCAGCCCATCGCGGCCGAGAAGTTGGGCCTGGCCGCCGACAGCCCAGACGGCCTGCAGCCCGAGGACGCTTGGTGGCACACCCTGGGCGACGCCACCTTGAACCAGCTGATCGAGCAGGCCTTGTCGGGCAGCCCCAGCATGCAAGGTGTGCGGGCGCGGCTGGAGCGATCCAAGGCGGGCCTGGTGACGGCGGGTGCAGCTCACACGCCTCAGATCCAGGCGGTGGCGGAGCTCAACCGCCAGCGCTTCTCGGAAGACGGCTTCTTGCCCAAGCCTGCCGCGGGCGCCACGCTCAACAGTGGCACTTTGCAGCTGGAAGGCACATGGGAGGCTGACCTCTTCGGCCGCCACCGTGCCGAGTTCGAGGCCGCCGTGGGCCAGAACAAGGCCGCCCAGGCCGATGTGCAGGCAGCTCGCGTGTGGCTTTCGACCCAGGTGGCTCGAAGCCATGTGCAACTGGCACGCCTGCAGGCCCAGCGCGAAGTGGCGGCACGCACCTTGGCTCAGCGCGATGAGTTGCTGCGCCTGGTTCGCCAACGGGTTCAGGCGGGCTTGGACACCCTGGTCGAACTCAAGCAAGGCGAGGGCGCTTTGCCCGAAGCCCGCCAGCAGATCGAAGCCATCGACGAGCAAATCATGCTCACGCGCCACGCATTGGCTGCGCTCACGGCTCAGCCCATGGAAGCCGTGGCTGCCTTGAAGCCAAGCTGGCCTGCGTTGAACGCTCAGGCCCTGCCTGCCCAAGTGCCCATGAACTTGCTGGGCCAGCGTGCCGATGTGATGGCCCTGCGCTGGCGTGCCGAGGCTGCAGGTGCCCAGGCCGATGCCGCTCGCACCTTGTTCTACCCGAACCTGAACATCAACGCCTACATCGGCTTGAGTGCCATTGGCCTGCAGCGCCTGTTTGACCCGGGCACTGAGCAGTGGGGCGTGATGCCAGCCATCGACCTGCCCTTGTTCGATGGCGACCGCCGCCGCGCCCGCCTTCAGACCCAGCTGGCCGACGAGGACGCGGCCATTGCCAACTACAACCAGTCGGTGATCGATGCGGTGCGTGAAGTGGCCGACCACATCGGCAGTGCGCAGTCCATTGAGCGCCAGCAACGTGAGCAAGCCCAAGCGCAGCAGGCCATGGAAGCCGCTTACGACGTGGCCTTGCAGCGCTACAAGGCGGGCCTGGGGCCTTACCTGACGGTGCTGAGCGCTGAGGGCGCGGTTTTGCAGCAGCGACGCTTGGGCGTGGAGCTCAAGGGCCGAGCCCTCGACGTGCGTGTCGGCCTGGCCAAGGCTTTGGGCGGTCACTGGCCCACAGCCCAGCCTGCCAGCTTGGCAAACGCATCGCCTGCCGCGATTTCTTCTGCTGCATCGAATTGAACCCACGCGAGCATGAGACTCGCGCTGAAGGACCCCCGCCATGAGCACTGAAAACAACCCCAAGCGCCGCACCGCATTGCGTGTCATCGCCATCGCTGTCATCGTCATCGGCGGTGGCTCTGCCGCCTGGTGGGCCACGCATGGCCGCCAGTTTGAAAGGACCGACAACGCCTATGTGCAAGCGCACGTGGTTCAGGTCACCCCGCAGGTGTCGGGTACGGTGCTGGCCATCCAGGCCGAAGACACCGATGTCGTCAAGGCCGGGCAGCCCTTGGTGCACCTGGACGATGCCGATGCCAAGGTCGCGCTCGACCAGGCCGAAGCCCAACTGGCCCAGACCGTGCGCGAAGTGCGCACCTTGTTTGCCAACAACGGAACGGCAGCTGCCCAAGTCGCTGTGCGCGTGGCTGATGTGTCGCGCTTGCAGGCCGATGTGGCCCGTGCGCAGGACGACGTCAACCGCCGTGCGCCCCTGGTGGCCACGGGCGCGGTGGGCAAGGAAGAGTTCAACCACATGAGCTCGCAGCTGAGCTCGGCGCGCAGCGCTTTGGAATCGGCCCAACAAGCCCTGTCCGCCGCCCGCGAACAACTGGGCGCCAGCCAGGCCATGACCGATGGCACCTCGGTGGAACAACACCCCAATGTGCAACGTGCCGCCAGCCGTGTGCGCGAGGCCTACTTGGCGCTCAAGCGGGTGGACTTGCTCGCGCCTGTGGGCGGCACCGTGGCCCGCCGCAGCGTGCAATTGGGCCAGCGCGTTCAAGCGGGCTCGCCGCTGATGTCGTTGGTGATGCTGGACCACGTCTGGGTCGACGCCAACTTCAAGGAAAGCCAGTTGCAGCGCCTGCGCATTGGCCAGCCGGTGGAGCTCACCGCCGATGTGTATGGCCAGAAGGTGGTGTACCACGGCAAGGTCGAGGGCTTGGGTGCCGGCACGGGCGCGGCCTTTGCCTTGCTGCCCGCGCAGAACGCCACCGGCAACTGGATCAAGGTGGTGCAACGCGTGCCCGTGCGCGTGACTTTGGCGGCCGACGAGATCAAGGCCCACCCCTTGCGCGTGGGCCTGTCAATGGAAGCCAAGGTGGATGTGAGTCATCAGGAGGGTGCACCCCTTGGCTCCACCTCCCAGAGCGAGCCCCCCACCCAGACCCATGTCTTTGACAACCTGGGCAAAGAGGCCGACGAGCGAGTGCAAGCCATCATCGCTGCGAATGCTGGCCATGGGGTGGTCCGCCACGTGCAGGCTTCTGTCGCTGCCAAGCCTGTGAGCGCCGCTCCAGCCCACGCCGTCGCCCACGGCGCTTGAGCCATGAGCCGCCACGCGCCGCTCAGCGGCCCTTCGCTGGTGCTGGGCACCTTGGCCCTGTCACTGGCCACTTTCATGAACGTGCTGGATTCGTCCATCGCCAACGTGTCCTTGCCTGCCATTGCAGGCAACCTGGGCGTGAGCCCTCAGCAGGGCACCTGGGTGATCACCAGCTTCGGCGTGGCCAATGCCATCTCGGTGCCGCTCACAGGCTGGCTCACCCAGCGTGTGGGGGCGGTGCGCCTGTTCGTGCTGAGCGTTCTCCTGTTCGTGCTCACCTCATGGTTGTGCGGCCTGGCGCCTTCGCTGGAGGCGCTCATTGCCTTTCGCGTGATGCAGGGCCTGGTGGCCGGGCCCATGATCCCGCTGTCGCAGACTTTGCTGTTGTCGAGTTACCCGCCGCAGAAAGCCGGCATGGCCCTGGCCATGTGGGCCATGACCACGCTCATTGCGCCGGTGACTGGGCCCTTGTTGGGCGGTTGGATCACCGACAACATCTCTTGGCCCTGGATCTTCTACATCAACGTGCCCGTGGGCCTGGGCGCGGCCCTGGTGGCTTGGCGCATCTACGCCAAGCGCGAGACCGAGCGCGTGCAAACGCCCATTGATTCAGTGGGGCTGGGGCTGCTGGTTGTATGGGTGGGTGCGCTGCAGGTCATGCTCGACAAGGGCAAAGAGCTGGGCTGGTTCGAGAGCAGCGAGATCATCGGCCTGGGCGTGGTCGCCCTGGTGGGCTTTGCGGTGTTCGTGGCCTGGGAGCTGACCGAAGAACACCCGGTGGTGGATTTGAGGCTTTTTGCCCGGCGCAACTTCTGGGTGGGCACGCTCTCGCTCTCGTTGGCCTATGGCCTGTTCTTCGGCAACATCGTGCTGCTGCCCATGTGGCTGCAGCAGTTCATGGGCTACACGGCCACCTATGCAGGCTTTGCCATGGCGCCGGTGGGCTTGCTGGCGATCTTGATCTCGCCCTATGTGGGCAAGAACATCGCCCATGTGGACCCTCGCCGCTTCGCCACCATTGCCTTCACGGTGTTTGCCGTGGTGCTGTGGATGCGTTCGGGCTTCACGCAGCAGGCTGATTTCGCACACATCATGGTGCCCACCATCATCCAGGGGGCAGCGCTGGCTTTCTTCTTCGTGCCCTTGAGTGCGCTGACGCTGTCTGGTTTGACGATCGAGCAGCGGCCTGCGGCCTCGGGCTTGAGCAACTTTGCGCGCATCACGGCGGGCTCCATGGGCACCTCGCTCACCACCACCTTGTGGGACGACCGGGCCACCATGCACCACAGCCATTTGGCCGAGCAATTGCAGCAAGGCAGCACGGTCTTGAACGATGCCTTGAATGCCTTGCGCAGCACCGGCATGAGCCTAGAGCAAGCGGCGTTTCAGATCAATCGCATGATGGACCAACAGGCCTTCACCCGGGCTGCTGACGACATCTTCCTGGGCTCAGCCTTGCTGTTCCTGGCCTTGATCCCGGTGGTGTGGTTGTCACGCCCGGTGGCGAACCCGGTGGGTGCGCCAGTGGACGCTGGCGGCGCGCACTGAGCATCTCACGCCGGCCGGTGCTCTGCTTCCATGTGCAAGCCGGGCTGCCTGCTTCAGATCCACACTTCCTGGCGAGGCCCTGAGCTTTCAGCCGGCGCAGGCAGAGAGACCGGCCGAACCGCCGGTGCAGGGCGGCGTTGCACGTGCAGGCTGCTTTGCTCGAAGCGGAAGATGGCCACCTTCTGCGCTAGGTGGTCTGCCAGGGTCTTGAGGGCGTCGGCCGCGGCGTTCGACTCTTGCACCAGCGTGGCATTGTGGGTGGTCATCTGGTCGATGTTGTCGATGGCCGTGGAGACCTGCGCGAAGCCTTGTGATTGCTCACGTGTGGCGGCCGTGATCTCGCTGACGATGCCGGTGACCTGATCATTGCTGTGCATGATGGCCTGCATGGAGGTGCCTGCCTGATGGACCAGGGTGGTGCCAGCCTCGACCTTGATCATGCTGTCGTCGATCAGGGTTTTGATCTCCTTGGCGGCCTGAGCGCTGCGCTGGGCCAGGGTGCGGACCTCGCCGGCCACCACGGCAAAACCACGGCCTGATTCGCCTGCTCGCGCCGCTTCCACCGCTGCATTGAGCGCCAGGATGTTGGTTTGAAAAGCAATGCCGTCGATGACGCTGAGGATGTCGGCGATGCGCTTGCTGGCTGTCGAGATGTTCTCCATGTTGTGAACCACCTGAGACATCACGTGTTCGCCCGAGCGCGCAGCCGTGTGGGCCGACTTGGCCAGCTCGTTGGCTTGGTCGGCAGCGTCCGCGGTGTGGCGCACGGTCTGGTTCAAAGAGCCGATGGCATGGGTGGTCTCGGCCAAAGAGCTGGCCACCCCCACGGTGCGGTCGCTCAACTCATGGCTGCCGGCGGCGATCTGGCTGGAGGCCGACGACACATTGGCGATGGTGTCTTTGATGTCCGAGAGCATGTCCACCCAACTCATGCGTGCGGTCTCCAAGGCGCGCATGCACCCGCCTAACTCATCGCGGCGATCAGTGGCGCAGTTGATGGTCAAGTCGCCTTTCGCCAGTGACTCAGCGAGGGCCTGCATGCGGCCCACCGGCTGCGTGATGCTGCGGCTGATGCCAATGACGGCCCACAGGCTGAAGCCTGCCAGCACCATCACTGTGATGCCCTGGATGATGAGCGAGTGTTTGACCTCAGCCTGCCGTTCGGTCAGGGCGGCTCTGAGCAGTTCAGCGATCTGTTGCGTGATTTTGGCTTGAGCTTCAATGGGCTCGCTGGCGGCCTTGAAGTAGTCGCCAGGCGAGAGCTTGGCCATGGGCACGGAGGTGTCTCCCTGCAAGATGGCGCGGGTGTTGAGCGACAAGGCCTTCAGTGCTTGAAGCTTGTCACGCGCGGGCTTGACCAGGCTGTCCATGAGCTCGGGCTTGGCGGCTGCTGCGGCCTGCAGGTGCATCTCGATGTGGCCGATGCGCTCCAGCAAGCGGCCATGGCTGTCCTGCGCGAGTTGCACGTCGCTGGCCAGGCCATCGTGGTTGGTCAGGTAGGAGGTGCCCAGACCGCGCATGCGGGCGGCCAGTTCGGTCACACGGGGGCTTTCCTGGTAACCCGAGATGATGAGCAGGTAGGTGTAGTCAACCGGGTCGTACAGCAGGTTGCTGGCGGCGCCCACCTTGAACAGCACGTGTTGAAGGCGGTCGACCAGGGCGGTGTGGCGCTCGAAGCTTTCGGGGGCTTCGATCTTGCGTACTTCAACGTCAGTGGCCAGCGCTGCGAAATCCTTCATCACGCCCTTGGCTTGGTCCAGCGCATCACCCTCAAAGCCGGCGCTCTGCCAGCTTTGCTCAAAGTCTGAAAAGGCAGTCTGCATGCTTGACAAGGCCTGGCGGCGTGCTGCATCGGTGCTGGTGTTGCCGCGCAGCCAAGGCCCTGAGAGGCCACGGTGTTTTTGCAGGTGGCTGGAGAGGCTCAGCACGGCATTGGCGGGCGCCAGGCCTGAGAACTCGGCTTGATTGAAGCGCCATTCGCCCAGCCGGTTGTTGATCAGTGCGCCCAAGGGGATCAATGCCATCAGGCACAGCAGCGCTGACAGCGCCATCAGGCGAGCGCGCAATGGCAGGTTGTGGAATGCGTTCATGTCAGCCTCAATCAATGACCAAATGGGCTTTGCGTACGAACTCACCGCTTCCCGCCCTGGAGCGAGGCCTTTCAACGGATCAGCAAGGTGGCCGTGTCAAGCCTCTGAGGTCGGATTCTGGGCAAATTGCTGCCATGCAGCGCGGTGAAAAGCCCGGCGGTGGACCGGCCTTTCCTGCTTTAGGTGCGCCAAAAGGGCCAGCGTGTCAGCCTTGCAAGGCGTGGCGCGTGGCGCTGAGCATCTCGGCCAAGCTGAGGTGATCGCAGGCCAAGGCGTGGCGCCAGGGCATGGATCGCAGCCAGGTGATCTGGCGTTTGGCCAACTGCCGGGTGGCGGCGGCACCGCGTTCGGCCACGATGAGTTGAACGGCGGGGTTGCTCAGGTCCAGGCCCTCATCTAGCGCTTCCCACACTTGGCGGTAGCCCACGCAGCGCATGGATGGCAGTTGCAGGTTCAGATCACCTCGTGCCCTGAGCTGCTTTACTTCGTCGACCAAGCCGCCCGCCATCATCTGCTGGTAGCGCAGGCCGATGCGTTCGTGCAGCCAGTGGCGGTCTTGCGGCTCCAAGGAGACCATCACGGTACCTTCGGGGGCGGTGGTTTGTTTGGAGGGCAGCTCACCTTGGCTCAGGCGTTGGTAGTGCGACAGCGGCAGGCCGGTGCTGTGAAACACCTCCAGCGCCCGCTGGATGCGTTGCGAATCGTTGGGCGCCAGGCGTTGGCCCACGATGGGGTCGACCCGGCAAAGTTCGGCATGCAGGGCGGGCCAGCCTTCGCGGGCGGCGCGCTCGTCGAGCATGGCGCGCACTTCAGGTGCGGCGGGCGGGATCTCGTCCAGCCCGTCGATCAGGGCCTTCACATAGAGCATGGTGCCGCCCACCAGCAAAGGCGTGCGGCCGCGGGCGTGGATCTCGGCCATCAGCCGGCGCGTGTCGCTGACGAAGCGGGCGGCGCTGTAGCTCTCCAGTGGGTCCAGGATGTCGATGAGGTGGTGGGGCACGGCGGCCAGCTCATCCAGCGTGGGTTTGGCCGTGCCGATGTCCATGCCCTTGTAGATCAGGGCTGAATCGACGCTGATGATCTCCAGCGGCATCTCCTGAGCCAGCGCCAAGGCCAGGGCGGTTTTGCCCGAGGCGGTGGGGCCAGCCAGGATCAAGGTGCGTGGGGCTTTGGGCAGCATGGACATGGTGGCGGCTTGTGGCTCGTTCATCCGTGGGTGGGTGCGGGGATCAAGCGTCGGCGTCCAGGCTCGCGGGGGCCGAGGCGGGTGGGGTGCCATCTCGCTGCACGCGGCCCAGGCCCACCCAGGCCGTCACCAAGGCGCCAGCGCCTGCGCCCATCGTGAGCGGGTGAATGGTGCCCGCCCAGTCAGGCATTTTCATCCAGGCTGATAAGAGCCCGGAGATGCCAAAGGCCAGCACGCTCATGATGAAGCCGGACAGTGCCGAGGCTGCACCCGCTTGTTGCGGGAAGGCCGCCACCACACCGGCCTGGCTGCAAGGCTGGTGCACGCCATGGGCCACGGCATACATCCACAGGCCAGGCATGACAGCCAGTGCCGCTGGGGTGAAGCCCAGGCCCAGGCTGAGCAAGGACAAGCCGATGCACCACACGCCCGCACAGGCAGACAGCATGGCCGCGATGCGAACGCTGCCGGCCAGGCCCAAGCGGGGCAAGAGCCGCCGGCACACCATGGTGCCGATCAGGTAGCCCAGCGACATCGAGGCCATCAGCGCACCAAACAATGGGCGGCTCAGGTGCAATACGTCGATGAACACGAAGGAAGAAGCCGCCAGGAACACATACAGCCCGCCATAGGTGCTGGAGGTCAGGGCCGTGTAAGCGCGGAACATGGGTTGGCGCGTGATCAGCCGCCACTGGCCCAAGCGGGTCGAAAACGCCATGGATGCTTGCTGTCGATGGGCCGGCAAGGTCTCGCGCATGCGCAAGGCAATGAACACCAAGCCAGCCAGAGCAAACACGCCCACCAGGGCGAGCGTGGCCCGCCACCCAAACCAGGCGGCGGCAAAGCCACCCAGCAAAGGTCCGACCAGGGCAATGACACCCAGCCCGCTGAGCCCT
>JBEANX010000518.1:0-4158 GCA_041165245.1 Pseudomonadota bacterium | reverse complement strand
TGAGAAAATCCCAGCTTCGCGGCCATTTGCCGCAATTGCGCCAGCACCTCCGGCCCGATGTCTCGGGGCGTTTTGCCCCCATCGGGCGCCGCCTGATCAGCGGCAAAAACGGCATTGGAGGACAGCGGCGCATCATGCATGTGACCATCGTAGCAAGAGCGCCCATTACCGTGACCCAAGCGGCCCCCTCCCCCAGGGAGACCAGCGTGTTGATGCATTGGCAGACCGAGAGTGATTGCGAACAGTTCGCCAGCCAGCTGGCGGCTCAGTTGCGCCCTGCCCTCACGCAAGGTGGCAGCGCGCTCATCGAGTTGCGTGGCACCTTGGGCGCTGGCAAAACCACCTTCACCCGGCATTTGCTGCGCGCACTGGGGGTGCAAGGCCGCATCAAGAGCCCCAGCTACGCCGTGGTCGAACCGCATGAGGCCCCCGGCCTGAACATGTGGCACTTTGATTTCTACCGCTTTGCCGAGCCCCGCGAATGGGAAGACGCCGGCTTTCGCGACCTGTTTGCTGCCCCTGGTTTGAAGCTGGTCGAATGGCCTGACAAAGCCGAAGGCTTGATGCCCGCCGCTGACCTGCTGCTCGACCTGGACACCTTGGCCGACGAACAACGCCAGGTGCGCCTTCGCGCCCGCACACCTCAAGGTCAGGTTTGGCAAGCCGAGTTTGGGGAGGCCGCATGAAGAGCAACACACCGGCCAACCTGAACCGCCGCCAACTGATCAAAGCCGGCTTGACCACCGCAGCCCAAGGTACCTTGATCTTCAACCTGGGGCCCGGGCAGCTGGCTTGGGGCGCGCAATTGCTGGCCGTGCGTGTGTGGCCCGCGAAGGATTACACCCGTGTCACGCTTGAATCTGACACGCCCCTGAGCGCCAAGCACTTCATGATGGCCAACCCCAACCGGCTGGTCATCGACATCGAAGGGCTGCAACTCAGCAGCCAGCTGCGCGAGCTGGTGCGCAAGGTCAAGGCCGACGACCCCTACATCGCAGGCGTCCGCGCTGGGCAATACACGGCCACTGTGGTGCGCCTCGTGATCGACCTCAAACAGGGCAGCAAGCCCCAGGTCTTCACGCTGCAGCCCGTGGCGGCCTACCAGCACCGCATGGTGTTTGACCTCTACCCGACGCAAGAGGCTGACCCGGCCAGCACCTTGGCCACTGCGCCCACCGCCGCGGCGTCGTCGAATGCATCCGGCAATGCAGTAGCAGCGACACCCTCCGCTGCGAATGCGGGGGTGGGGGCAGGCACGGGTGCAGCCACTGGCGCCATCCAGGCTGCCAGCGCTGCCAAGCCTGCAGCGAGCAGCCCCGTGGGCACGGACAAGCGATCTGACAACGCAGCCGACGCCATGAACGACGCCTTGGGTGACTTCATTGGCGACCTGCGGCGCAAGCCTCTGGAAAAGGCCGGCGACAAAGCGGCCGTGGCCAAAGCGCCCGCCAAGGTGGAGCCCAAGCTTGACGCCAAAGCAGACACCAAAACTGCAGACGCGGGCATTGCTCAACGTGCCGCTGCAGCCGATGCCGACGAAGCCGAGATGCGCTCAGGTGCACGCCGCCTGGTCATCGTGGCCATCGACCCTGGCCATGGTGGCGAAGACCCAGGCGCCGTGGGCCCCAGCGGCCTGTTTGAGAAAGACGTGGTGCTCTCGGTGGCGTTCAAAATGCGCGATCGCATCAACGCCACGCCGGGCATGCGCGCCCTGCTCACCCGCGATGCCGATTACTTCGTGCCCCTGCACGAGCGCGTGCGCAAGGCTCGCCGGGTGGAAGCCGACTTGTTCATCTCCATCCACGCCGATGCCTTCATGAACCCGCAAGCGCGCGGCGCTTCGGTGTTTGCCTTGTCGGAAGGTGGCGCGACCAGTGCGGCCGCACGCTGGATGGCCAACAAGGAAAACTCGTCTGACATGGTCGGCGGCGTGAACATCAAGGCCAAGGACGCCCAAGTGATGCGCACCTTGCTCGACATGTCGACCACCGCCCAGATCAAGGACAGTATCAAACTGGGCCGCGTGGTGCTGGGCCACTTGGGCAAGGTTGGCAAGCTGCACAAGGCTCAAGTCGAGCAAGCAGGTTTTGCCGTGCTCAAGGCGCCGGACATCCCATCCATCCTGGTGGAGACGGGCTTCATCTCGAACCCGGAGGAAGAATCCAAGCTCAAGGACGAGGGCTACCAGAGCGAGTTGGCCGATGCCCTGATGAGCGGCATCAGCCGTTACTTTGCCAAAAACCCACCGCTTGCTCGCAACCGAGCGCTTTGATGGGCTCAAGCAGGCAACTCAAGCCGCCTTTGCAGCAGATTGCTTGGCACGCCACGCGCCAAACAGCGCGATCAAGCCAGGGATGAAGATCATGGCCAGGATGATCTTGCTCAGGTTGACCTGCACCCATTCGATGTTGCCAAACAGGTAGCCCGCCACCGTCAAGCCGACCACCCAGATCACGGCACCCACCACGTTGTAAGCCGTGAACGTGGCGCGGTTCATTTGGGCCACACCCGCCACGAATGGCGCGAAGGTGCGGATGAACGGCATGAAGCGCGCGAGGATGATGGTGATGCCGCCGTGTTTTTCATAGAAATGGTGCGCCGCATCAAAGGCTTGGCGGTTGAACCAGCGTGAGTTCTCCCACTGGAAGACCTTAGGGCCGAGCTTGCGGCCGATGGTGTAGTTCAGCTGGTCACCCGCGATGGCAGCCACCAGCAACAAGCCGATGACCAAGGGCAGGCTCATCTTGCCGCCCGCAGCCAGCGCACCCACCACGAACAGCAGGGAGTCACCCGGCAAGAAGGGCATGACGACCAAGCCCGTCTCGACAAAGATGATCAGGAACAGCAGGCCGTAGACCCACATGCCGTGCAGTTGAACGAATTCGCCGAGGTGCTTGTCGACGTGCAGGATGAAATCCACGAGGGAGAGCAAGATGTCCATGCCGGTCATTATCCCGGATGGTTTTTGACGCCACGGTGGCACACCCGCCTAAAATGAGGGGATGCAAGCTGCCCCCATGTCCCGACCGATCATCCGCGAACTGCCCGATGAACTGATCAGCCAGATCGCGGCCGGTGAAGTGGTCGAGCGCCCTGCCTCTGTGGTGCGCGAGTTGGTGGACAACGCGCTGGATGCCGGCGCAAGCCAGGTCACTGTCAAGCTGATGGCTGGGGGCATCCGCCAGATCCTGATCGAAGACGATGGCTGTGGCATCCCGGTTGACGAATTACCCCTGGCCCTCAAGCGCCACGCCACCAGCAAGATCCGCTCACTGGGCGACCTGGAAAGCGTGCTGACCATGGGCTTTCGGGGCGAAGCCTTGGCTGCGGTGTCTTCAGTGGCGGAGATGGCCATTGCCAGCCGCACGCCCGATGCCACCCACGCCCACCGTCTGGACGCCCGCTCGGGTGAGCTGAGCCCAGCGGCCCGCAGCCAAGGCACCAGCATCGAAGTACGCGAGCTGTTTTTCAACACACCTGCGCGCCGCAAGTTTCTCAAGTCAGAGGCGACCGAGCTGGCGCATTGCCTGGAGGCCGTGCGCCGCCATGCCCTGGCCCGACCCGATGTGGGTTTCACAGTGTGGCATGAGGGCAAGCTGGTGGAGCAATGGCGCGCGGCCAGCCTGGACCAACGCTTGCGCGATGTGCTGGGCGAAGACTTCATCCGCAACAGCGTGACAGTCGACCTGCAAGTCGGCCCCGTGCATGTGACGGGCCGAGCCGGCGTGCCTGACGCAGCCCGCACCCGAGGCGACCAGCAGTATTGCTACGTGAACGGCCGCTATGTGCGCGACAAGCTCTTGAGTCACGGCATCCGCTCGGCCTATGAAGACGTGCTGCATGGCCAGAAGCAACCGGTGTATGCGCTGTTTGTGTCCATCACGCCTGAGCTGGTCGACGTGAACGTGCACCCCACCAAGATCGAGGTGCGCTTTCGCGATGGCGGCGCCGTGCACCAAGCCATGCGCAAATCAGTCGATGCGGCGCTGGCGGTCTCGCGGGCCGGCTTGCCTGCCCTTGAGGCCGATGGCAGCAGCGCCAGCCCGCACGGTACATGGCCCTTGGCGAGCCACACACCGGCCTATGCGGCGGGCCAACATGGCGCCACAGAAGCCAACGGTTTCACCTCGGTGAATGGCCAGTCGCCAGCGATGCCGG
>JBEANX010000517.1:0-3816 GCA_041165245.1 Pseudomonadota bacterium | reverse complement strand
CAACAACCAGATCTACGTGCTCACCAGCACCTACCCGACGCAAACGGTGGAGCGCCTCACCCCACAGGGCCAGCTGGAGTTGTTGTTTGACACCGGCACGCTGCAAGGCACCAACCCACCGTATGTCACGGAGATCGCCGTGGGTGCAGACGGCACGGTGTACTTTGCGGACAACGGCAATTACGGCCTCTACAAGCTGCCTGCTGGGGCCAGCACACCCGTGTTGTTGGCAGGCTCTGGCGATGGCACCACCTGTTATGTCGATGGTGAGGCACAAAACTGTGCAGATGGCTCGGGGCCCAATGTGCTCTTGGGGCCCATCGTTGCCCTGGAGGTCAACAGCCAGGGCGTGGCGTATGCCCTCGAGGGTTACAGAGCCGGCTTGCTGAGGCGCATTTCCCCGCAGGGTGAAGTCAAAACCATCGTGGGCAATTTGTCCGCGCCTGTCAACGACACGACGGATGGTTCTGGTGCGGCTGCGGCCCTCTCCTTTTCATCGAAGCTGAGCTTCAGCCTGGATGGTTCCACCCTGTACATCGGGAGTAACAGCGCCTATGGCGTGCGGGTGGTTCAAAACCTCAATGCCGCTGCGGCTGACGTCAGCACCGTCTTGAAAGAATTTGAGGTGTTCACGCAGCCTCCCACGTCGGCCAAGTCGGCCACCTTGGAGATCTTGTCCGCCGTGGCGGCCGACGCATCGGGCCATCTGTACGTGAACGATGTGGGCGTGACCTTGGTCAACGGGCAGCCCACAGGGGTCATTGCCGTTCGCAACATCTCACCGCAGGGGGGCCTGAGCCTCGTGGGCTCCTCGGCCTTGCTCATGGAAAACTTCAGTGACTTGAGGGTGGGCCCAGATGGCCTGATTTACGTGGCGGGCAGTTGCAGCATCGAGCGCATGAATCCGAATGGCAGTGTGACCACCTTGACGGGTGACCCCACCCAAGAGGGCTGCTACAGCGCCAGCCAGGACGGCCCGGCTGGCACGGGCTCGCTCCGCGGCATCAGGAGCATTGCCCCAGATGCCGAAGGCAATGTTTACTTCACGGAGTCTCAAAAGCTACGCAGGTTGGCCAAGGATGGTGCCATCTCGACCTTGACCTTGGTCAACGCCGATGAAACTCCGTTTCCCATGGTCAAGGGCATGGGCATTCACTGCGATGCCGCTGGGCAGCTGTACATCGCCACGGGCAGGCAGGTGTTCAAGGTGGCGGTGCAAGGCGCGACAGGTACCGCCACTTTGGTGGCGGGCAATGCCGCCCTCAGTGGCGCGGCCGATGGGGATGCTTTGACGCAAGCCACCTTCTCTGGTGCCAATGGCTTGAGCAGTGACGCAGCCGGTAACCTGTATGTGGCAGATGGCTCCTTGCTGCGCATCATCAGCCCTGGCGGCCAGGTGCGCACCTTGGCAGGCAACACCAACGAAGGTCAAAGAGCAGACGGCTTGGGCACCGATGCGAAGTTCGGCGGGATGAACCGCATCACGGTCACGCCCGGCGGCGAGGTGTATGTGGTGGACGGCCGATTCCTGCGCAAGGTCGAGGCCATCAAAGACAACCGCCAGTGAGCAGCCGTCGCCCTGCGTGAGCCCAAAAAAAGCGCCCTTGACGGGCGCTTTGGAAGAGCCCCGCAGGGCTCGCAGCATGCTGAAGGGGATCAGGCCGCAGCCTTCACCTTCAAGCGCCATGCGTGCAGCAAAGGTTCCGTGTAACCGGAAGGTTGTTCCTTGCCCTTGAAGACCAGGTCGAGCGAAGCCTGGAAGGCCGCGCCAGTGGGGTTGGCCACCAGGCTCTTGTAAAGCGAGTCACCCGCGTTCTGGCCGTCCACCACCGCAGCCATGCGGGCAAAGCTGTCGCGCACCATGGCTTCAGTCACCACACCATGGTGCAGCCAGTTGGCCACGTGCTGGCTGGAGATGCGCAGGGTGGCGCGGTCTTCCATCAGGCCGATGTTGTGGATGTCAGGCACTTTGGAGCAACCCACGCCCTGGTCGATCCAACGCACCACATAACCCAGGATGCCCTGGATGTTGTTGTCTGCTGCTTACCGTTGGTGATCGTTGAGTTGGCCCCACAATCTCAGGCAAGGGCCCATCGATCACGCCAATGTCCAGAATTTTCGACAACATAGAACAAGATCTCCTTCACGCGCTTCGTGGAACCATGCAGGTTTCCAAGCGCGCGGACTTTTGCATCGGGTATCTCAATCTCAGAGGCTGGCAGGCCATCGATGACCTGGTCCAAGCCTGGGATCCGTCACAAGGCCAAGTTTGTCGGGTGCTGGTGGGCATGCAGAGGCCTCCCCACGAGGAGATTCGCGAGCTCTACCGGCAATCAGACAATGATGGATTGATCGACAACGCCACTGCGGCCCGCTGGAAGACTCAGTTCGCCGCCCACTTGCGCGAGCAGATCACGCTGGGAATTCCCACCGGCAAAGACGAAGCCGGTTTGCGGGCTCTTGCCGCTCAGCTTCGTGCTGGGCAAGTGGTGGTCAAGCTGTTTTTGCCCTATCCGCTGCATGCCAAGCTGTATTTGCTGTTTCGGGATGACATCAACAACCCGATCACGGGCTTTGTGGGCAGCAGCAACCTGACCCTCGCCGGGCTGTCCAGGCACGGTGAATTGAACGTCGACGTGCTGGATCACCTCGGCACGCAAAAACTGTCTCAATGGTTCGAGGCCCGATGGCAAGAGCGCTGGGCGCTGGATGTGTCGGCCGAACTGGCCCAGCTCATTGAAACCAGCTGGGCGCGCACGCAGCCTGTTCCGCCCCATCACATTTACCTGAACATTGCGTATCACCTGAGCACCGAGGCCCGAGCTGGCCTCAGCCAGTTCCGTTTGCCTGCCCGCTTCGAGCAGGAGTTGTTCGAGTTTCAGAAAAGTGCGGTCAAGATTGCCGCCCGCCACCTGCACCGTCGAGGGGGTGTGATGGTGGGCGACGTGGTGGGTCTGGGTAAGACCATGATGGCCACCGCCCTGGCCCGCATGTTTGAGGATGACCTGGGGTATGAAACCCTCATCATCTGCCCCAAGAACCTGGAGCCCATGTGGAACCAGTACCGCACTGAATATGGCCTGCGTGGCGTGGTCTTGCCGGTGTCTCAGGTCACCAAGAAGCTGCCAGACCTCAAGCGATACCGCCTGGTGCTCATTGACGAGAGTCACAACCTGCGCAACCGTGAGGGCCGCCGATACAAGGCCATTGCTGACTACATCCGCAGTTGTGATGCCAAGGTCATCTTGCTCACGGCCACCCCGTATAACAAGACCAAGCATGACCTGTCGGCCCAGTTGCGCCTGTTCATTGACGAGAAGGCCAACATTGGCATCCGGCCAGAGCGGCACATGCGCAAGCATGGCATCAGCGAGGCAGAGTTTGAGCGCAAACACCAGTGCCGCGTCAATTCCATCCTGGCCATTGAAAAGAGCGAAGAGTTTGACGACTGGCGTGAGCTGATCCGGCTCTACATGGTGCGGCGCACGCGCAGCTTCATCATCCAGCACTACACCGAGGCCGACAAGAACGGCCGCCGATTCATTGCAGGCAAGGATGGTGAGAAGCGTTACTTCCCCGTGCGCAAGCCGCGCTCATTAACCTTTGCAGTGAACGATGCCGATCCCTCAGATCGTTATGCCCGGCTGTATTCCCCGGCCGTGGTCGATCAGATCAATGACTTGCATGTGCCGCGCTACGGCCTGGGTCTGTATGTTGACCGCTTGCAGGAAAAGGCCGCCACGCCCGCAGAGCGCAAGCTGATCGAGAACCTGGGCAAGGCAGGCAAGCGGCTGATGGGCTTTTGCCGAACCAACC
>JBEANX010000516.1:0-7284 GCA_041165245.1 Pseudomonadota bacterium | reverse complement strand
CGCCCATGCCTGCCGCCGCCCCCGGGAACGCTTCCTCGCTGTTTGACCTCAAGAGCGCCTCGCTCACGCTGGTGTCCTTCGTGCTCAAGACGGGCAACATCCCCGCGCTGGCCCAGGCCATGGAGGCCAAGTTTGGCGACACGCCTGATTTTTTCAGCCACGACCCCGTCGTCATTGACCTCACGCCCATGGGCAGCCTGAGCATTGCGCTCGACTTCCCTGCCCTGATCACCCTCTTGCAACGCTTCAAGCTCAAGCCGGTGGCCGTGCGTGGTGGCAGTGCCCAGCAACTCGATGCCGCCCAGAAGGTGGGCTTGGGCGAGGCCCCTGACAGCCATGCCGCACCCGCCCGAGTTGAAACGCGAGAGGTGGTGCGTGAAGTGGTCCGCGAGGTGCAGGTGCCTGTCGAGGTGCAGGTGGAAGTGCCTGTGCAAGTACAGGTCGCCATGCCCACCATGATCATCGACAAGCCCCTGCGCTCGGGCCAGCAGGTCTATGCCAAGGGTTGCGATCTGATCGTCATGGCGGCGGTGAACAACGGGGCCGAGGTCATCGCCGACGGCTCCATCCACATTTATGCGCCCCTGCGTGGCAAGGCCATCGCAGGCGCCAAGGGCAACCAGGACGCACGCATCTTCACGATGAGCCTGGCCCCTGAACTGATTTCGATCGCGGGCACGTACCGCACCACCGAGAACCCCCTGCCCGCCAATGTGGCCGGCAAGCCCGCGCAAGTGCGGCTGGAGGGTGATCGCCTGGTGTTCGAGCCCCTGTCGATCTGACCTTTGATTTTTCCTGAACAGTTTCTACCCTTCGAAAGGACCGCCATCCATGGCCAAGATCATCGTGGTGACCTCCGGCAAAGGTGGCGTCGGCAAGACGACCACCAGCGCCAGCTTTGCATCGGGCCTGGCCCTTCGTGGCCACAAGACGGCCGTCATTGACTTTGACGTGGGCCTGCGCAACCTCGACCTGATCATGGGTTGTGAGCGCCGTGTGGTCTATGACCTCATCAACGTCATCCATGGCGAGGCCAACCTCACGCAAGCCCTGATCAAGGACAAGCAGTGCGACAACCTCTACGTGCTGGCCGCTTCGCAAACGCGTGACAAAGATGCCCTGACGCAAGACGGCGTCGAGCGCGTGCTCAAGGAGTTGGGTGAGCAAGGCTTCGAGTACGTGGTGTGCGATTCACCCGCCGGCATCGAAACCGGCGCCTTGATGGCCATGCACTTTGCCGACGAAGCCATCGTGGTGACCAACCCCGAGGTCTCATCGGTGCGTGACTCCGACCGCATCCTGGGCATGCTCAACAGCAAGACCAAGCGTGCCATCGATGGTGGTGAGCCCATCAAGGAGCACCTGCTGATCACGCGCTACAACCCCAACCGGGTGGAGGGCGGCCAGATGCTCTCGCTGGAAGACATCCACGACATCCTGCGCATCAAGCTGATCGGCGTGATCCCTGAATCTGAGACCGTGCTGAGCGCCTCCAACCAGGGCATCCCGGCCATCCACATGAAGGACACCGACGTGTCCGAGGCCTACAAGGACGTGATCGATCGCTTCCTGGGCCAGGACAAGCCCATGCGCTTCATCGAGGCCGAAAAGCCCGGCTTCTTCAAGCGCCTGTTCGGAGGCAAGTGAACGCCATGGGATTCCTTTCATTCTTCCTCGGTGAAAAGAAGCAGACCGCCTCGGTGGCCAAGGAGCGCTTGCAGCTCATCCTGGCCCACGAGCGCAACGGTCGCAGCCACAGCCCCACCTACCTGCCCGACCTGCAGCGCGAGCTGGTGGCCGTGATCTCCAAGTACGTGTCCATCAACCCGGACGACATCAAGGTGTCCATGGAGCGACAGGGCGATCTGGAGGTGCTGGAGGTCAAGATCGAGCTGCCAGAGGGCAACGCTCGCTGACCCTCGGTTGAAACGCGGAGGCGCCTGAAGTCCCGTGATGCCCTGTGATGCCCCGAGCTTGCTCGGGCGTCACGAAAATGCTCTTGCTGCAGTGCACAATGAGTGCATCAAACACCTTTCACAGGCGGGTCCATGCGCTACGTTGTGTTCAATCAAAAGGGCGGGGTGGGCAAATCCACCATCGCCTGCAACTTGGCGGCCATCAGCGCCCAACAAGGCCTGCGCACGCTGCTGATCGACCTGGACACCCAGGGCAACTCCTCGCGCTACCTGCTGGGCGATGCCTTGCAGGACGACACCATTGGCGCAGCCGAGTTCTTTGACCAGAGCCTGAAGTTCACGGCCCGGCCCAAGCCCACGATGGACTTCATCTCCGAGAGCCCTTGGGAGGGCCTGTCGGTGATGCCATCGAGCCCCGAGCTGGACGAGCTGCACACCAAGCTCGAATCGCGCCACAAGATCTACAAGCTGCGCGAAGCCCTGCAGGAGCTGGAGGGCGATTTCGATCGCATCTACATCGACACGCCGCCCGCGCTGAACTTCTACACGCGCTCGGCGCTGATCGCGGCCCAAGGCTGCCTGATCCCCTTTGACTGCGACGATTTCTCGCGCCGGGCCCTCTACACCCTGCTGGACAACGTCAAAGAGATCCAGGCCGATCACAACGACGAGTTGAAGGTCTCAGGCATTGTGGTGAACCAGTTCCAGCCCAGGGCGACACTGCCCCAGCAACTGGTGCAAGAGCTCATCATGGAGGGCCTGCCGGTGCTGCAGCCCTACCTGAGCGCGTCTGTGAAGATCAAGGAATCACACCAGCTGTCGCGGCCCATGGTGCATTTAGATGCCCGCCACAAGCTCACGCTGGAGATGGTCGCTTTGCACGACGCTTTGGGCACCTGAAGCATCGGGCTGAGCTGTCGGCACCAGGGTGTCCAGCCAGCCTTGCACCAAGCCCTGCTGCTCGGTCGTCAGGTGCAGGCCCAGCTTGCTGCGGCGCCAGAGTACGTCGTCCAGCGTGCGCGCCCATTCGTGCTCGACCAGGTAGCGCAACTCGGCCACGAACAGGCCCGGCACCCCCGTGAGGCCCAAATCAGTGGGCGAGTTGGCTTGACCAATGATGGCCTCCATGCGGGTGCCATAGGCCTGCGCCCAGCGCCTCAAGGTGGGCACGGGCAGCCAGGGGTAGCGGGCCTGGGCGCGGCCCACAAAAGCTGTCAGCCCCAGGTCAGCGCCCTTCACAGGGGCCAAGGACCAGCTCGACAAGTCACCGCCTGGCAGCACGGCGTGCTCGGTCCATGCAGAGGTTTTGCCTTGCGCTGCATCGCCGTCAGCATGCAGCATGCTGGCGATCTGATCGGCCGCTTGCTCGGCCAGCTTGCGGTAGGTGGTGATCTTGCCGCCCCACACCGTCATCAAAGGCGCTCCCTCGGTGCTGGTTTCCAGCACGTAGTCGCGCGTCACAGCGGATGCATCGGCCGATGCGTCTTCCAGCAAGGGGCGCACGCCCGCATAACTCCACACCACATCGACAGGCTTCACAGGCTGCTTGAAGTAGCGGCTTGCCTGCTCGCACAGGTAGTGCACCTCGTCCTGGCTGATGCTGGCTTTGTCGGGCATGGCCAGCACTTCCACATCGGTGGTGCCGATCAGGGTGAAGCGACCCTCATAAGGGATGGCAAAGATAATGCGGCCATCGGGCGCCTGAAAAATGTAGGCATGCTCGTGCCGGAAGACACGCGGCACCACGATGTGGCTGCCCTTGACCAAGCGCAGGCGGTGCGTAGTGAGGGCCTGGCCTTGGGGGGCTTGGGCCACGTCGTCGAGGAGCTGCCGGGCCCAAGGGCCTGCGGCATTGACCAAGGCCTTGGCGCGCACGGTGCGGTGTTGCTCTTGGCCAGGCTGGCCACGCTCCAGGTCGACCGTCCAGCCATCGCTGCCACGCACGGCTCGCACGCAACGGGTGCCGGTGTGGATCTCGGCGCCGCGCTCTCGGGCGTCCATGGCATTGAGCACCACCAAGCGGGCGTCGTCGACCCAGCCGTCGGAATAGACAAAGCCTTGGGTGAAGCGCTCTTGCAGGGGCACGCCCAGCGGGTGGCCGCGTAGCTTGATGCTCCGTGAGGAGGGCAAGATCTCGCGTTTGGCCAGGTGGTCGTAAAAGAAGAGGCCCAGGCGAATCAGCCAAGCGGGGCGCATGGCCGCGTCATGCGGCATCACAAAACGCAGGGGCCGCATGATGTGCGGCGCACTGCGCAGCAGCACCTCGCGCTCTTGCAAGGCCTTGCGCACCAGGCCAAAGGCTTTGTGCTCCAGGTAGCGCAGGCCGCCATGAATGAGCTTGGTCGAAGACGACGAGGTGTGCGCGGCCAGGTCGTCTTTTTCGACCAACATCACGCGCCAACCACGCCCGGCCAAGTCACGAGCAATGCCCGCACCGTTGATGCCGCCACCGACCACGAGCACGTCCACCTCGCTGCTCTGAGGCCCTGCCGATGAGGCGCTCTGCGGTGAACCTGCCTGTGCCTGCGCTGAACCCATCTGCCCGAACTCCTTGTGTGTGGCTGCCCGCCACCGGTGGCGTGAATTCTGGTGAAAGCACGCATAAACCTTCTCTTGACGCGATTTTAGTTCGCATTGATTCGTTTATGATTGTTTTGATTCGTATTTTTCGTTTCAAGCCACCCCAAAAGCGTGAACATGACACTTCACCCCAGGCATTCACAACTGCTGGAGATGGTTCGCACCCATGAGGCCCTGAGCATCGACCGCTTGGCCGAGCACCTGGGCGTGACCTTGCAAACCGTGCGCCGCGATGTCACCCAACTGGCCCAGGCCCAACTGGTGCAGCGCTACCACGGCGGGGTGCGCTTGCCAGCCTCCACCACCGAGAATTTGGCCCATGCCCAACGCGAGGGCCTCAATGCCATCGGCAAGCAGCGACTGGCCAAGGCCGTGGCGCAGGCCATCCCGAACCACTGCTCGGTGCTGATCAACCTGGGCACCACCACCGAGGCCATTGCGCGCGAGTTGCTGCAGCACCAAGGCCTGCGCGTGATCACCAACAACCTCAACGTGGCGCGCATCCTGGCGGCCAATCGAGGCTGCGAGGTCATCGTGGCTGGCGGCGTGATGCGCCCGCTCGATCACGGCATCGTGGGTGAAACGGCGGTGGATTTCATCCGCCAGTTCAAGGTGGACATCGGTCTGATCGGCATCTCGGGCATCGAGGCCGACGGCAGCCTGCGCGACTACGACCTGCGCGAAGTGAAGGTGGCCCAGGCGCTGATCGAGCACAGCCGCTCGGTGTGGCTGGCCGCCGACCACAGCAAGTTCAACCGCCCGGCCATGGTGGAGCTGGCCCGCATCGACCAGATCGACCGCTTCTTCACCGACCAAGCACCGCCCGAGCCCTTCCCTGCCCTGCTGCAAGAGGCCGGCGTGGAATGCATCGTGGCTTGAAGCCCGGCCCAACATAAAGATCAAAGACTCCCCATGGCCTACCTGCTCTCGCTTGACCAAGGCACCTCCAGCTCCCGCGCCATCGTTTTCAACCACCAGGGCGAGCTGGTCGCCATGGCGCAACGCGAGTTCACGCAGCACTTCCCGCAGCCAGGCTGGGTGGAGCACGACGCGCTGGAGATCTGGCAAAGCCAGCTGGCCACGGCCCGAGAGGCCTTGAGAAAGGCGGGGCTGAGTGCCGCTCAAGTGCATGCCATAGGCATCACCAACCAGCGCGAAACCACCGTGCTGTGGGACAGGCAAACCGGCCAGCCCCTGGGCCGCGCCATCGTCTGGCAGGACCGCCGAGGAGAAGCGCGTTGCCAGGCCTTGCGCGAAGCCGGTCATGCCGAGCTGATCCGCCAGCGCACGGGCCTGGTGGTCGACGCCTATTTCTCGGCCACCAAACTGGCCTGGATGCTGGAGAACATCCCAGGCGCACGAGCACGTGCAGAACGTGGCGAGCTGGCCTTTGGCACCATCGACAGCTGGCTGCTGTGGCAACTCACCGGCGGCAGCACCGCTCAAGGCGCCGTGCATGCCACCGATGTGAGCAATGCCTCGCGGACCATGCTGTTCAACATCGACAACCAACAGTGGGACGACGAGCTGCTGGCCTTGCTGAACATTCCCCGCTCGCTACTGCCCGAGGTCAACCCCTCCAGCCATGTCTTCGCGAAAACTCACACCGACATGCTCGGCTCGGCCGTGCCCATAGCCGCCCTTGCCGGCGACCAGCAAAGCGCCCTGTTTGGCCAGACATGCTTCAAGCCAGGCCTGGCGAAGAACACCTATGGCACGGGCTGCTTCATGCTCACCCACACGGGCACCCAGCGTTGCCCCTCAGAGCATGGCCTGATCACCACCATGGCCGCCACGCCCGATGCACAGGCGGCCTATGCGCAAGAGGGCAGCGTCTTCATCGGTGGGGCCGTGGTTCAGTGGCTGCGCGATGGCTTGCAGGCCATCAAGGGCAGCGCCGAGGTCGAACAACTGGCCTTGAGCGTGCCCGATGCGGGTGGCGTGGTCTTTGTGCCCTCGTTCACGGGCCTGGGCGCGCCCTATTGGCAGCCGCATGCCAAGGGCGCCATCCTGGGCTTGAGCCGTGGCACCACGGTGGCCCACATTGCCCGGGCTGCGCTGGAGAGCATTGCCTTTCAAAGCACGGCCTTGCTGCAGGCCATGGCGCAGGACATCGCTGCGCATGGCGGCGCCCCCATTTCAGAGCTGCGTGTCGATGGCGGCGCGTGCCAGAACGACCTCTTGATGCAGTTCCAGGCCGACCTGCTGGGCATGCCCGTGGTGCGCCCTGTCGTGACCGAGACCACGGCCCTGGGCGTGGCCTACCTGGCCGGCCTGGCCACCGGCCTGTATGCCAGCACCGAAGAGCTCAGTGCCCTGTGGCGCGTGGAGCGCCGCTTTGTGCCCACCTTGAGCCGCGAGCAAGCGCAAGGCCTGATGCAGCAGTGGCAGGGTGCGGTTTCAAGGGTGATGGCAGCCTGAGCGTGACGCCTCAGATGCCCGCCCCCTAGACCTAGGGGCGGCACAACCCGAACAGGGCGAAACCTCATGGACAGGCCTCAAGCGCAAGTGCACAGTGGGGCATCTACAAAATGCAATGCCCTGTGCCCTCGCGGCACTCGCAGGAGGTTTTCCATGTCCAAGTTCATTCGCCACACCATCCTCAGCACCGCACTCGCACTGACGGCCAGCGCCGCTTTTGCGCAAGTGGTTGCCAAACCCGCACCTGCACCCACAGCCGTGGAAGTCAGCATTGGCGGCATCGGCCCCGGGGTCGACGCCACCGCCTTCAAGAAGGTCAAGTTGCTGATCTCTGATGCCCTGTACAAAGGCACCATCGATTACTTCG
>JBEANX010000515.1:0-9831 GCA_041165245.1 Pseudomonadota bacterium | reverse complement strand
TGCCACTCGCCTCGGGCCAAAGCCAGCGCTTCTTCCAGGCCTTGCGCACCTTGTTGCACCAGGGCCTGCTCCACCACAGCGATCTGGGTGCGACGGTCCTGGTGCGCCAACTGCGACTGGGTCAGGCTGCGGTCCAGGCGTTGAACGTCCTGCTGAAGGATGTCAGGGCGGGCCTGCTGCACGCTGGCCTCCAGTTGTGCCACGCGTGCTTGCTGGGCCTGGGCCTGCGCTTGCGCCGTCAGCAACTGCGCCTGCGCATCCGCCAGCTGGCGCGCGCGCTCAGGCGATTGCCATTGCTGTTGAACGGAAACCCACTCACGTTCCGCACCTTCGGCATGCGCGCTGGCCGCAGCGCGCTGGGCTTGCGCCTGCGCCAAGGCTTCGCTGGCTCGTCCCTGGGCCTTCTGCGCAGCCGCGCAAGCAGCCTCAGCCGCGGGAAGGCTCAGCGTGATTTCATCGTCCGCGCCCAGCGGGGCAGGTAGCCGTTGCAAAGCTTGCTCGGTGAGCGCCAGGTCTGCCGCCAGCTGGGCTTGTTGCGCGGACATCGCCGCCACGCCATGCGGTGCCATCAACGCCAGGGCCTGCTCAGCAAGCTGGACTTCGCGGCTTTGCTGGTCTTGCTGCACATGCCGCTGCTCGGCCTGGTCCAGGTCAGCCACATCCATGGCTTGCAAGGCCGCTTGCAAAGCCGCTTGCGCGGCCTGAAGTTGGCGGGCCAATTCGCCGAGGTCTTCGCCCCCCGGGCGGATGCGCAGCTCACCCAGGCCCGGCAAGTGCAAGGCCGTCTCGCCCAGCAAGAGCTGGGTGCCCTCTCCTTGCAACAACCCGACCGAGCCCTCGGCTTGCAAGGCGATCTGCTGCCCAGGCAAGAGCTTGAACTGGATGTGTGTGGCCCGGTCCTGCATGCGCAGTTGGGCTTGGTGTGCACGGCTGTGGAGCTGACGCAAGCGCTGCATGTCTGCCAAGCTCAGGCGCACGGCAAGGTCGCTCAAACCCTGTTGCCGCAAGGCGTGCAAACGGGCGTCGGCCTGCTGCGCCTGATGCAAGGCAGCCACCGCTTGCGTCAGTGCGCGCGTTTGCTGCTGGTGCTGCTGGGTCAGTTGCCCGCGCTGTTGCGCCATCTGCGCACTGCGCTGGCGCTCCTCGGCCTGGCTCAAGGCGGCCTGGGCTTGTTGCGCGCGCTGTTGCGCCTGGGCAAGCACAAGCTCGGCCTCATCCAGCTTGGCGCGAGCGACCTGGGCCTGCTGTTGGCGTTGCAAGGCCTGCTGCTCCTGCTGGGCCAAGCCTTCCAGCTGCTGCATCGCCAGCTGCTGATGCTGAGCCTGTTGGCCAAGCTGCTGCCGTGCGTCCAGCAATTGTTGTTTGGCTTGATCGACCACTTGCAAGGCCTGGCGTGCGGCTTCCAGTTGGGCCTGCAAGCGCTCCCACGGCCGTTCAAGTTCATCGCGCTGATGCTGGGTGCGCAAACGGGCCAAAGCATCCACCTGCTGCTGGTAGGCCTGCACTTTGGCCTCCAGATCCTGGCAGCGTTCGCGCATCGTGTCTGCTTTGGCAATGGCTTCGCTCAAGGTGCCCGTGGGTCGCCCCGTGCGGGTGAGCAGTTGATCACGCTGCGCCTGAATGGCCTCCAGCAAGGCATCGCCACCTGTGGCCGTGAGGGCCGCGGTGTCACTGCCGCGCAGGTGGCTGTGCAAGGCCTGGTGCAAGTGCTCGTGGGCATGGTCGGCCGCCTCCTTGAGGTCTTGCCCGCTGCCTTGCTCCACCCAAAGCAAACCGGGGATGCCCCAATGCTCGGCCTTGCTCGCTCCCTTGCCCGCAAAGGCAAAGCCCAACAGTTGCGCCAGGTGGTCTTCTGCATCGGTGCCTGACCAGGTCTGCGCGCCGATGCGCAAGTCGCACCGGGCCTTGCTGCCCAGGAAGCTTTTGTTCAAGAGGGCCGCTTGTCCGTCCAGCTCGAAGCCGATCTCCACCGCCGGTGTGGCGCCACTGTCGCCCCAGGGGCGCAGGTCATCAACGGCCTTGGATCGATAACGCTCGAAAAACGCTGCGCGGATCGCGCGAACCAAGGTGCTCTTGCCCGCCTCATTGGGCCCGGTGAAAATGTTCAGGCCAGGCTGCAGGCCGCTGAGCTCGACGGGCTGCCGAAAGCGCCTCAGTTGTTCGACCTTCAGGTGTGTCAGGTGCAGCTTCATGCCTTGGCCCCTTGGCGTTGGGCCAGCAGGCCCGCCAGAATGCCCAAGGCCTCGCGGCTGACGGCTTGGGCAGCTTGTGGCGTTTGGCCGGGGGCCAGCTGCTGCTCGTCGCGCAATTCGGCGATCACCTCGGCCAGGTAGCCGTCAGCCTGCAAGCTGGCGATGTCGTCGTCGGTGGGCGCCAATTGCAGCTCGGCCATGTCGACCTGGACGTGTCGGGCTCGGGCGGTGGCCTCGCCCAAGGCGGCTTGCAAGCGCTGCTGGCCAGCCAGATCCAGCTTGCCCACCAGGGTGAGGCTTAAGACCACACGGGGCGGCAACTGTTGCAGGTGTTCGATGAGCTCGTCGAGGTCAGACGCCACGTGCAGCTCACGCGACAAGGTCTGCCAGGGGTGGCGCGCCGTGGGCAGCCGCGTGACGGTGGGCTCAGCGCCTGGGGCCTGGATCTCCACCAGCAGCGCAAGGCCTGCGTCGTTCGATTTGAAGCGGTCGGGCTCAGGCGTGCCGCTGTACCAGGTGCGGGCATCGATCTGCTTGCAGCCATGCCAATCGCCCAGGGCCAGGTAATCCAGCCGGGCCTGGGCGGCGCGGTCTGGCGCGATGGGGTTGGGTGAATCGATGTCTTCGGCCAGCACACCTTGCACGCTGCCATGGGCCAAGCCCACGCGCAGCAGGCCAGCAGGCGTGTCTGCGGTGTTGAACCAAACGGTGGTGTCCTCAAACGTGTGGCGCTGGGTGAGGGGCGCGGGCAAGACTGCCAACCCTGCCTCGGGCAACAACACCGGCTGCGGGCTCAAAGCCAGGTGCACATGGGCAGGCACCACGCCCAGGCGCTGGGCGCGCGTCCACACGCTCTCGGCCAAGGCAGCATCGTGGTTGCCCGAAATCAGCACCCACGGGCCCGCATAGGCCTGCATCGCCAGGAACATCTGGCGCACCGTGCGTTCGGACACCGTTTGCAGGTCAAACACATCGCCTGCCACCAGCACGGCATCGACCTGATGCTCGTTGGCCAGTTGCGCCAGGCGCTCGACCGCCGCCACGCGGGCTTCGGCCAGCGGCACGGCGTCGTCTTCAGGGAAGGTGGTGTACTGCCGGCCGATCTGCCAGTCAGCGGTGTGGAGGAACTTGGGCAAGGCGTGCGTCCTGGTCGCCCAACGGGGCGGGTGGTGAAGGTGTCTGGTGCGCATTCTCGCGCCGCACACCCCATTTGATCCGCATGTTGGATCGCCCACGGCCGAGTTGTTTTCCTGTGCTATACTTTCGCCCTCGACGCGGGATTAGCTCAGTTGGTAGAGCGATACCTTGCCAAGGTATAGGTCGAGAGTTCGAGTCTCTTATCCCGCTCCAAATTTGAAAGCCCCAGATCTGATGGTCTGGGGCTTTTTCAATTCCAGCGTCGCTTGCATGCCCACGGCACCATGCCCGCGGGCTGGACTTGCCAGCAGCCCTGCGCAGGGGCAAGTGGCGCCAATCGAAGCCATGCATGTCGCATTGAGCCCCCCGCGGCCTGGCTGGCCCTCGGTTCGGTTTAGAGTGCAGCGCCAGCCCGTGCGATGCCCGCTCGGTGCACGGCACGCCCCACCGAACACGCCCCCATGCCCAGCCCCACACACATCGACACCATCGTCCAGGCACTGGTCGAAGCGCGGCGCACCGGCACGCTCACCGACATCGCCCGCGTGTACCCAGCTCTCACGGTGGATCAAGCCCATGCCGTGCAGCAGGGCGTGGCCGAGCAACTCGGGTGGTTCAAGCAGCGCCCCTTGGCATGGAAGGTGGGTGGGCACCCTGCACCCAGCGCTGCGCCTTTGCCCGAAGTGCTCAGCAGCCCCTGGCAAGCGGAGGTGGCGGGCAGTGGCGACGTGCTGGTCGAAGCCGAACTGGCGTTTCGATTGGCCCGCACACCCACAGGCCCTGAGGATGTGTTGGCGTGCCTGGGCACGGTGTGCGTGTCCATCGAATGGATCGCCACGCGGCTGGCACAAGGCCTTCAAGCTTCTCCCGCCTGGAAGTTGGCCGACCAAGGTGTGCATGGCGGCCTCGTCATCGGGGCTGAGGTGCCCTGTGAGGCCATGCTTTGCTTCACGCATGAGCAATGGCAAGAGCAAGCATGCAGCCTCTCGATCAACGGCCAGGCGCGCTCCAACGTGCGCGGCGCACACCCCAGCGTCAACCCGCTGCTGGCCCTGCCTTGGCTGGCCTCACATGCGGCCGGGCACACGGGCGCTTTGCAAGCGGGTGACCTCGTCACCACAGGCGCATGGATCGTCTTGGCCGCACAGCCCGGCGACCTGATCGAAGCAAGTTTCGAAGGGGTGGGCACATGCAGCCTGCAGCTTCTTTGAACCCAAGCACACAGCATGAGGACTCGCCATTGAAGGCCCTGAACATCACCATCATCGGAGGCGGTCTGATCGGCAGCTCTTGGGCTGCGCTTTTCCTGGCCCATGGACACGCCGTGTGCGTGCAGGACCTCGATGCCAAAGTTGAAGCCAAGGTGCGCGCCGAGTTGCAACGCATCCAGCCCTTCATGGCGCAACTGGGGCTGACCCTGGACGCACAGACACCCGCCCTGCGCTTTGACACCAACTTGGCCAGCGCGGTGCAAGGCGCCGATGTGGTTCAGGAATGCGGCCCAGAGCGCGTGAAGTTCAAGCAGCAACTGTGGGCGCAGGTCGAGCAACATTGCCCGCCTGAAGCCTTGTTGCTGTCTTCGAGCTCAGGCATCACAGCCAGCATGCAATCCCCTCAGATGAAGACGGCGCACCGCCTGCTGGTGGGCCACCCCTTCAACCCACCGCACCTGATCCCCCTGGTGGAGGTGGTGCCCGGCAAGCGCACCAACCCTGAGGCGACCGAGCGTGCTCATGCGTTTTATGCCTCACTGGGCAAGCAGGCCGTGGTGCTGAAGAAGGAAATCCCAGGCTTTGTGGCCAATCGCATCCAGGCGGCGGTGATCCGCGAAAGCGTGTCGCTGCTCAAGCAAGGCGTGGTGTCTGCGCAAGACTTGGACGTGGCCATTCAATCGTCCCTCGGCCTGCGCTGGGCCACGGGCGGGCCTTTTCTGTCGGCCCATCTTGGCGGAGGCGCAGGCGGCGTGAAAGGCTTTCTGAAGCAGTTCTCAGGTGGCTTGCAACTGCTGTGGTTGCACATGCGTTTGCGCCCGGTGCTGCTCACCCGCCGCACGCAAGAGGTGGTGGCACAAAGCGTAGAGCAAGCCTATGGGGGCCACACCATCGACCAACTGGCCTCGCGGCGCGATGCACAACAGATCGCGCTGCTGCAGGCCCTGAATTCTTCTGACAAGGTTTGAGACATGAAACTGCAAAAGCAAGATGTGGTTCTGATCACGGGCTGTGGCTCGGGCATTGGCAAAGCGCTGGCCCTGGCCTTTCATCAACAGGGCTTCAAGGTGTGCGCCACGGCCCGCCGTGTGGACGCCATGGCTGATCTGGCTCAGTCCGGCATCCAGACCCTGGCGCTGGACGTGACATCCGCCGAGAGCATCACCCAGGCCATGGGTGCGCTGCAAAGCCAAGGCCTACAGGTGGGGATGCTGGTCAACAACGCCGGCTTTGGCGCCATGGGGCCTTTGTTTGATGTGAGCGAAGCCATGTGGCGCAAGCAGTTGGAGGTCAATGTGATTGCACCGATGGCGCTGGCCCGTGCAGTGCTGCCCAGCATGATCAAGCGTGGTCGGGGATCCATCGTCAACATCAGCAGTGTCTCGGGCGTCATGCCCACGCCATTTGCGGGCGCTTATTGCGCGAGCAAGGCAGCGGTCAATGCGATGTCTGATTCGCTGCGCATGGAGCTCAAGCCTTTGGGCATCGAGGTGGTCACCGTGCAGCCAGGCGGCATCCGCTCAGGCTTTGGCGAGCGCGCCGCCGACGAGGTGCAACTCGCGCCTGATTCGCCCTACCAGGCCGTGCGTGAAGGCGTGCATGCCCGCGCCAATGAGAGCCAGGCCAAAGCCACACCAGCCGATGTGTTTGCCCATGCCGTGGTTCGACAGCTCACCCAGGCCAGTTGCCCCGCTGTGATCCGCATGGGTGAGAAAAGCAGCATGCTGCCCTTCATGAAACGCTGGCTGCCCGATGCCTGGCTGGACAGCATCCTCATCAAGCGCTTTCAGCTGAGCCAGCTCAAGCCGCAGCGTTGACAATGGCGGTGGCGCGTGCGCCAGCCCCACCTCCTGCTTGAACACACCCACCGCATGACCGACGCCAACGACATTCGCTACCTGAACCCTGAGGCCAGGTACTCGGACGCTGCCATCCATGGCACCACCGTCTACCTTGCCGGCCAGGTGCCGCGTGACACGAGCGCCGACATGGCCGGCCAGACGCTCGACGTGTTGGAGCAGATCGATGGCTTGCTGAAGGCAGCGGGCAGCCACCGAGGTCGCATCCTGATGGCACAAGTCATCGTCAAAGACATCACCGAGGTGCCCGCCATGAATGCCGTGTGGGAAGACTGGTTCAAGGGCGTGACCGCCCCACCTCGGGCCACGTTTCAAGCGCCCTTGGTGAACCCGGCGTGGAAGATCGAAGTGATCGTCACAGCGGCTCGCGGCTGAACAGCAAGCCCGTGCAGCCATGAGATCGTCCATCCACCTGGTTGATGTCGACCGCCTCGAGACCTGGACCCGCTACCGCAACGGCCTGTGCGACACCTGCCAGGCCAATTGCTGCACCATGCCGGTCGAGGTGCGCCTGCCTGACTTGGTGCGCCTGGGGCTGGTCGACCCTTTCGAGGCCGAGCATGAAGCACCCAAGCAGATCGCCAAGCGACTGAGCAAATCAGGCGCCATCGAGCACTTCAGCGCCAAGCACGAGATCTACACGCTCACGCGCCGGGCTGATGGTGATTGCCAATACTTGGACGCCAAGACACGGCGCTGTACCGTGTATGACAAGCGCCCCAACACCTGCCGCAAACACCCGCAGGTGGGGCCCAGGCCCAACCACTGCCCTTACGGACGCAAAGACGCCGCCTAGGCCCTCAAGGCTTGCGTTGCACCAGCACCCAGCCTGCCCGCTGCGCCACCACATCCACCGGCAAGGTTTGCTTGGCCAGCCGGTCGGCGCGGGTCAGGGCCAGGCCACCGGGCACCGGGTCTTCACGCAAAGCGGGCTGCTGCAGGTAAAACGCCAGGCTGGGCTGGTGCACCATCCATTGCGACACCGGGCCACCCTTGGCCTTGGCCACCATGGCCAGATTACGCACTGGGCCTTGCATGGTGATCGCCCACCAGGGAATGACCACCTGCACCACCCACACGGCCAGCAGGCCTGAGCTGAGCCAAGCGCGATCGGCCACCGACCAGCGCTTGAAGGCCCACACAGCCAGCACCGCCACGGCCAGGGCTGCGGCCAACGCTGGCGCGGGGCCTCCTTGCGCCCCACCCAGCACCGAGATGGCCAGGGCGTCTTTGGTCTTGGTGGCCAGGAAGTGCGCCAGGGGCTCGCTGCTGGCCAGCAGTCCGATCAAAGCCAGTTGCAGGCCAGCCAAGCCCAGGGCCACGCCGCGGCCGGGGCGCTTGAACAACTCATTCGCAATCAGCAGCACCAGGGGCGTGAGGCCATACATGGCGTAGTGCGGCAGCTTGGTGCCAGAGAACGAAAAGAACACCAGAACGAAGCCCGCCCAGCACCACAAGAAACGCGAGACTGGCTCCTGCCAAGCCGCCTTGATGCGAGCCACGGCCGGCACCAGGCCTGCCCCCCAGGGCCACAACAGCAAAGGCAACATCAGGAAGTAATAGCCCACGCTGCCCCCATGCCCCTCCATGGGCTTGGCGAAACGGTTGACGTTGTGCTTGAGGATGAAGCCTTCGATGAAGGTCATGCCCCAACGGTTGAGCGCATAGGCATACCAGGGCGCAGCCACCACCGTGAAGATGAGCCAGCCTGGCACGTCGAACCAGGTGCTTTTGATGCGAGCCCAATCTCGCTGGCTGAGCAGGTACATGCCCGTGGCCGCCATGGGCACCAGGAGGGCGATGGGGCCCTTGGTCAAAGCACCCAAGGCCATCCAGAAGTAGGCGCGGCGCAAGGGCGTGGTCTGGCCACCCTCAATGTGGCGCCACAGGTCCAGACAAGTCAGCGTGATCAGGGTGTTGAGCATGGCGTCGGCCGTGCTGGCGCGCCCGATCAGCATCACGCCCAGGCAGGTGGCCATCATGGCCGCGCCGAGGCGCCCTGCCCCGCTGCCCAGCCAGCGCGCGGCAAAGCTGCCCACAGCCAGACACCACACCACCGAGGCCAGCGCCGATGGCAAGCGCACGGCCCATTCGTTCACGCCGAACAGCGCCATGCTGCTGGCCTGGAACCAGTAGATGAAGATGGGCTTGTCGAAACGGTCGGCGCCGTTGAGCGTGGTGTGCCCCCAGTCACCACTGGTCAGCATCTCACGAGAGGCCTCGGCAAACGCGCCTTCGTCCACATCGAACAAGGGCGCGTGGCCCAGGCCCACGACCCACATCAACACCAGGGCGGCCACCCAGGGCCAGACAGACTTTTTCGACAGCATGTGCGCTCGTGTGTGTGCGGACCGCGAGGGTCAGGCCAAGGGATCAGGCAAGGGGGTCAGGCAATGGGGTCAGACAAGGCGGCATCGACTGGGCGAGCCGAATGCCACCACCGCCAGCCTCCCCAGGCGCCCAGGCACAAGAGCGCGCCAGCCACCAGGGGCGTGATGCTACACCCCTGAGGAAATGCCACCAGGCCCACCGCCCAAAGCGGCATCAAGCCCGCCATCACCTTGCGTTGTGTGCGCCCACCCAGCCACCGCCCGAAACGCTGGGTGAGCGGCAGGTGCCAGACCATGGGCACCACGGCCAGGCCAATGGCACTGCCCACCAGCACATCGCTGGGCCAATGCGCGCCCACCACGATGCGGGACACGACTTGCGCGCCGCCCACCGCCCACCAGAAAGTGGCCCACAACACGCGCTGCCAAACGGACCATTGCGGGCTCAGGCCCAGGCTCATCAGGCCCGCCAGCACCATGGCCGACACCGAATGCCCTGAAGGCATGCCATGGGCCCGCAACAGATCACCCACCACATGGAAAGTGGGGTGGTCCAGGCCATAGAACACCAGGGGCCGGTCGTCCTTGACCAAACGTTTGACGGCATGCACCCACAGGCCTCCCACCACGACAGCCATCAAGACTGCCGCCACCCGCCTGGGCTGCGCGCTGCTCAGCGCCGCGATGAAAAAGAAGGCCACGATGCCCAGGGCCGACCACGTGAGCACCTCCCAGGGGTAAGGCCAAGGCTGCTGCCACTGGTTGATGGTCAAGCACCAACGCTGGTCCAGCTCGCCACGCGAGATGAACGCGCCCAGAAACGCGAAAAGGGTGCCGACGATGATCGGCACCCCTCGATGGGTTCTCAAGACGGCAGTGAGCCAGCCTCGGAATGATTCCGGCAAATTCAGACTCCGGTTTGACGACGGGCCCTCAGTATCGCGCAAGTGCCCAAGCCAGCCAGCAACAAGGCCCACTGATCGGGCTCAGGCACAGGTGCTGCGGTGATCTGCAAACCAAAGGTGTCAGCCGCCGTGGCAGCCAAGTAGCGTTGGCCGCCCGCATAGGTGGCCACGGCTTCAGCCGCCGGGGTGGCACCCGT
>JBEANX010000514.1:0-15338 GCA_041165245.1 Pseudomonadota bacterium | reverse complement strand
TGTCACTGCCCGACGAGCCCGTGCTGGTGGTGCTGGCCGAAGGGTAAGCGACCGAGCCAGACGAAGCGGTGGTGAAGGCGCTGCCCACGCTGGCGTTGGCACTCACGAACTGCTGATCAGACGTGCGGCGCAGGTACAAGTCCTGCACGAAGCCCGACACGTTGGCAGGGTCCACCGACACGCCAGCCGACGACTGCAAGCTGCTGACGCCACCAGCGATGTCGGCCGTCACGGTGTAGTCACCTGACACCACAGGCACCAGGGACTCACCGAAGTTCACGGAGTAAGTTTGAGCCGTGCTGCCATTGTTTTTGACCGAAAAGCCATAGTTCAGCTCAGGGTCTACATTGCCGTTCATCGCGATGACGAAGGAAGCAGCCCAAGGGTTGGTGCTGTCAGTGGGGGCCAGTGCGCCGTTGTTGTCCATGCTGCCGCTGACAGTCTGCCAGCTGTGCCAGGCCAAGCCATTCTGCACTTGGCCATTCGCACCGGTGAAGGTGGTCGAGCTCCACAAGCCCGTCGAATCAGAGGCTGGCGTGGTGGGCGCGGTCAGGAACACATTGCCGGTCGCAGCCGAGTGCCCCATCAGGCTGGAGAGATCCAGCGTGTAGTCGTTGGTGCCGTCGGCACCCAGGTCGATCAGGATGGAACCTGATTTCTGGATGTTGCTGCCCGCAGGCACGGTGCCGGCCTGCGCAGCCAAAGCTGCGACCGACAGCATCGCCCCCCCTGTCCATTGCTTCAATGTCATGTGTCCTCCTGAGAACATCAAACTCAAAGGCCTCTGCCCCCATGGCATGAGCCCGATTCGTTCAATGTAGGAGTGACATGTGAAAAGCGTTCAAGCACACCGAGCGCGCATTGGCATGCGTTCAGCGCAGGGCCATGCTGCAAGAGCCACGCGGCATGAGCCGATCAGCCTAGGGGCCCAAGGCTTCCCGTCTCAAAGCCTCAATTGCTGACCAGATCCCGCCCCGCAACCGCTGCACGAGCCAGCGCCCGCTGCCCGCGTGAGACCAGGGCAGTCGGCGAGCTGTTCGGGTCAGCCGGCGTGGTGGTGGCCACGCCAATGCTCACGGTCAGGGGCTCATGGCCGCCCACCCCGTGCAGCATCAGGCCCATGGCGCGAACGGTGTCGATCAGGCGGTCGGCGGCCACCATGGCCTCGACGTTCTCCACATCGGGCAGCAAGGCGGCAAAGGTCTGCGCATCGAATCGCACCATGAGGTCTTTGGGGCGCACGCTGGCGGCGAGCACCTCGGCCAATTGCCGCACGCAATGATCCACAGCTTGTCGGTCGGCCTGCAAAACGCCACCGCGCAGTTGGTCCACCTCGATCAACAGAAGGGACACCGCCTGGGGGTCTTGCTGCGCCGAACTCCAGACCTGCTTGAGGTATTCGTCCATGGCGCGGCGGTTGGCCAGGCCGGTGGACTCGTCGGTTTGTGACAAAGCCAGCAGTTCGGCGTGGGCCGCTTTGAGCTCAGCCAGCAGGTCAATCTCTTGCAAAGACAGCAAATAGCGTCGGCGGCTCTGGCGCTCCAACTCGTAGTTGAAGGCCAAGGTGCAAACCGCCGTGAAGGCGACCATCACCACCATGGGAATGCGCAAGGCCACCGGGTAGTTGTCCACCGCGAACATCACGGACACATGCAAGGCCAAGACACCCAAGGAGAGCATCAAGGCCAAAGGAAACCGCACCCGTTGCAACAAGTTCCCGTACACCAGCACCACCACGAAACCTGCGTGATAAAGGTGGGCGTAAGGCCCATGGCTCTTCAGCAAGATGACCGCGATGGACACGGCCGCCAGCAAGGTGCTGACCATGTTGAGCCAGTCGCCCCCCTGCGCGCCGAAAAGGTCTACCAGCCGGCTCTTGTACCGGTGGCAAAGCCCAATCAGCACCAATGACACCGGCGTGTAAATGCCCAAGCGCAAGGTCAGGGCCAGTTGGAACACATCGGGCATCAACAACCAGTCCACCAGCAGGAACAGGTCGTAAAAAATCAGCGCAAAAAAGGCAGTTCGAATGGTGTACCGGACTCGGCGCTCGAATTCGTCGAGCATGTACTGAGCCTCCAGGGCCTCGGGGAAGGCCAGACGCCAACCCTTGCGGGCCAAGGCTTGCGCGACGTCGTGCGAATCCACGCGGGCTGCGGCGGTGAGGGTGTCCGTGCTCATGAGGCCACCGGCCTTTCTGACCAGGACTGCACCATCCGATCGCCACCTTGCTTGCAAGCCGTGGCCAGGGTGTGGCGCGCCATGGTCTCCAGGGCCTGAACGCTGTCGCACTCGCTCACCTTGTGCAAGCTGGCCACGCCGATGCTCACCGTCACGCCCGCGCCGCAAGCGGCATCGCCCACTCGGCCCACTTGGCGGGCGGCTTGCAAGATCCGCTGGGCCACGATGTGTGCAGGCTCACTGCCGGTGTGGCTGAGCACGACCACGAACTCGTCGTAGCCTGCGCGTGCCACCAAATCGTTGGGGCGGCGCAAGCAGCCTTGTATCGCCTGGGCCAACTCATGCAGGCACATGTCCGCACGCCGCACGCCATGCTGCTGCCCGAAAGCTTCAAAGCGGTCCACATCGACCAAAAGCATCGACACGGGCGAACCGTCGATCTGCAAGCGAGCCCACAGACGCTCGATCTGTTGGTCGAAATGGCGCCGGTTGCTCAATTGCGTGAGTGGGTCCACACGTGCCATCGACTCGACCTGGCCAATGGTTTGGCGCAGGTCATCGCGGATCAGGCTTTGTTTGAGCGCCATCAGGAAGTTGCGCCGCTCTTCCTTTTCCAGGTGGAAGGATGCGTAAAGCGAGAACACCGAGGCCGAGAACACCAGCCACAACACCGACACACCCAACACGTGGCCTTGATGCGCGTCTGCCTTGTAGACATAGGTGAGCACCGAAGCCGCGAAGATCAGGGACACGCCCAACAGGGCATGGAAAAAGCGCAACCTCAGCACCGCAGCGCCATACATCACCAAGGTGGCCGTGGTGCCCAGGTGCAGCAAAGCCATTTCACTGTGGCTCTGGGCCACGATGGCCAGGTGCACGGCCATCGAAGTCAGCAGGCCCACCAAGCCCATGCTCTCCAGCAGCCGCGATGAGCCCAGGGAATGCCGAAACACATGCAGAACCAAGGAATAAGGCGCCATGGCCAGCAAGCGCGCCACCACGGCCAGCGCCCACACGTCAGGCACCATGAACTGATCGCAGTACAAGAGCATGCCAACGGCAGGCGGCGTCCATTGAGCGGCACGCCCCACCACCTTCATCCGATCTGGCAAGGTGTCCGCCTCAAAACGCGCCTCCAGCTCAGCCTCGAAGCGCAACTGCGTGTAGGGCTGGGCCAAAGCTTGGTCAATCTGCTCCCACGCGGGTGCGGCCTGACCGAGCGAGGAATCCTTGGCTGAGGTCGCAGTCTGACGACGACGCTCACGCATGACCGTGGCGTCGGGTGCAGGCGGATGCAAGGCTGACGAATTCATGAACAAAAAACCATGGGGCACTCAAACCATGAGCAACAGGGCGGGCTCTGCAAGCAAGCACTTCACGCCCAACTTCAACTCCGAGATGGTGCCGGATCGGTGGCCTCGCGGCCAGCAGGGCTTCCCTGTGTTCGCGGGGCTGCATCGTCCACCGACACCTGAATTCAGCAGGAATTGACAATGATCGGCATGTGCCCAGCGCGGGTATCCCCCCAACCTCAGGAAATCACCACGCCCCTGACCAACCGCGCCTGGAGCGCTCAGCCCCTCGGGCCACACACAGCGCAGTGCAGGCTCTTGCGCACGCGCACGCTGTGGGTTTCCCAGCTTCGGCCATCGAGCATCAACAATCGGCCATGCAGGGGTGTGGCCTCGCTCAAACCCGCCAGCAAACGGATGGCCTGCCCCGCCTGCATCACACCCACGGCACCCACCAAGGGTGCGAACACGCCCAGGGTGGCGCAGCGCTCTTCAGGCGGCGGGGCATCGGGCGGGAAGAGGCAGGCGTAACAGGGGCTGTCGGCCCAGCGGGCGTCGAACACCGCCAATTGCGCATCCATGCGAATGGCCGAGGCAGAGACCAAGGGCTTGCCATGGCGCACACAGGCCTGGTTGATCATCTGGCGGGTGTCAAAACGGTCGGTGCAATCAAGCACCACGCCCACGCCGGGCAGCAAAGCATCCAGCAGGGCGGCGTCGGCAGCCTGGGCCAGGGCCTGGAACTGCACGCCCGGGTTCAGTGCCGCCACGCCGGCTTGCGCCGAGGCCACCTTGGGCAGCCCGATGCGCTCGGTGGTGTGCAAAACCTGGCGTTGCAGGTTGCTGAGTTCGACCACATCGGGGTCGACCACCGTGATGCGGCCCACGCCACTGCTGGCCAGGTACATCAAGGCAGGCGCCCCCAGACCACCCGCCCCGATGACCAAGGCATGGGCGCTCAAGAGGCGCTCTTGCGTGCCCTCCGACCAGTCGTCGAGCAGCAGGTGGCGGCTGTAGCGCAGCCGCTGGTCGTCATCCACAGGCCACCGCCTTATTCAGCGGCGCCCTTGGCCTTTTCTTCCTTGCGCTCGACCATGGTCTTGGAGACGATGACCGGCTGGCCCTTGAGCTTGGCCAGGGCTTGTTGCAGTTGGAAGTCTTCTGGGCTGCCGAATTCGGGCAAAGGCTTGGGCTTTTCGTCCTTCTTGGCAGACGTCTCTTCCAGCTTCTTCATCGCCTCTTCGCGAGCTTTTTCGCGGGCGGCGTCCTTGGTCTCAGGGCCTTGGCCGCTGCCGATGTGCTTTTCAAGGTCGGCTTCGCGCACGCGCAAGGCGCCAAACACATTGCCCTCGGGCGTTTCGTCGATCATGACGTCAGGCACGATGCCCCTGGCCTGGATCGAGCGGCCGCTCGGGGTGTAGTAACGGGCCGTGGTGATCTTCAGGGCCGTTTCAGCGGAGAGCTGGCGCACGGTCTGCACAGAGCCCTTGCCAAAGGTCTGGGCGCCCATGATCACGGCGCGCTTGTGGTCTTGCAAAGCGCCCGAGACGATCTCGGAAGCCGATGCCGAGCCCTCATTGACCAGCACCACCATGGGCACATTCTTCAACGCAGCGGGCAATCGGGCCAGCACGTCAGAGCCGGAGCGGCGCGAATAATCTTCCGGGCGGGCCAGGAATTTGGACTTCGACTCTGGCAGCTGGCCATCGGTGGTCACCACCACGGTGTCCTTGGGCAAGAAGGCTGCAGATATGGCCACCGCGCCTTCGAGCAGGCCACCTGGGTCATTGCGCAGGTCAAGCACCAGGCCCTTCATCTTGGGGTCGTCCTGATAGAGCTTGCTCACCTTGGTGACGAAGTCCTCGACGGTGCGGTCCTGGAACTGCGTGATGCGAACGTAGCCATAACCGGCCTCGGGCACCTTGGTGCGCACGCTCTGCACGCGAATTTCTTCACGGACGATGGTGACCGGGAAGCTGCGGCTCTCGGACTTGCGGAAGATGGTGAGGATGACCTTGGTGGCCGGCTCACCGCGCATGCGCTTGACGGCTTGGTCCATGCTCAAGCCCTTGACGAAGGTCTCGTCGATCTTGGTGATCAAGTCGCCACTTTTGAGGCCAGCGCGGAAAGCAGGCGAGCCTTCGATGGGCGAGACCACCTTGACCAGCCCATCTTCCATGCCAATTTCGATGCCCACCCCGACGAATTTGCCGGTGGTGCCTTCGCGGAATTCTTTGAAGCTGGTTTTGTCGAAATATTGGGAATGGGGGTCGAGGCCAGAAACCATGCCGCCAATGGCGTCGCTGATGAGTTTCTTTTCATCGACCGGCTCGACATAATCGGTTTTGATCATGCCGAACACCGCAGCGAGTTGCTGCAATTCCTCCAGCGGCAATTGCGGTGCCGCATTGCGTGCCGTGGCCTGGAACTGCAGCGTGGTCAGCCCACCTGCGAGGGCCCCAACGGCCACCCAGCCAGCAATCTTCATCTTGGAGGTCATGGTTTTTTCGCCTCAGTCAGCTCAGCTTGCGTGCTGCTGATTTGCAGCACATCTGTCATCTTCTCAGTATAGGAGAGCGCCTTGTGCGCCAAGGGGCAATCTCCGGGCAAAGAGGCCTCTATTCATGCAGGTTTCGCGTCAAAAAGCGTTGCTGTGGCGGCCTTGTCGCGCAAAGGTGACGATGTGGTCCATGTCCAGGCGAATGCCGATGCGCTCGCCCACGCCGTGGTCATGGTGGGACGGCACCAAAGCCATGACCGTCAAACCCTCATCAAGTTGCAGCGTGTAAAGAAACTCGGCACCTCGAAATGCTTTGCGCAAGATGGTGGCTTGCACCTCGCTGGCGTCGTCGTGAATGACATCGTCGGCACGCAAAAGCAACTCGCCCTCGCCCAAGCCCCAAGTGGGGGGCACATCGCCCGGCAGGCGCAAGGTGCCCAAAGGTGAGTCGACGTAGGCGTGGCCAGGCAGGCTGCTGGCCACCGTGACGGGCACAAACGTGCCGTGCCCGATGAATTCAGCCACAAAACGGGTGGCGGGGCGGTGGTAAAGCTCATAAGGCCGTGCCCACTGGTGCAGGTGGCCCTGCTGCATCACGCCCACGTGATCGCCCAGGGCAAAGGCCTCGAACTGATCATGGGTCACAAACAAAGCCGTGGTGCCCGCTTGCTTGAGGATGGCGCGCAGCTCATGGGCCAGGCGCTCGCGCAGGTCCACATCGAGGCTGGAAAAGGGCTCGTCCAGCAGCAACAAATCGGGTGAAGGGGCCAAGGCACGGGCCAGGGCCACTCGCTGCTGCTGACCGCCTGAGAGCTGGTGCGGCCAGCGTTCGGCCAGGGCTGCCAAACCCACCAGCTCCAGCATGGCCTGCAGGCGCTCGCTGCGCTTGGCGCGGGCCCAATCGGCCAAACCAAAGCCAATGTTCTGCGCCACGTTCAGGTGCGGGAACAAGGCGAAATCCTGGAACACCATGCCGATGCGGCGGCGCTCAGGCGCCACGTGAAGGCCTTGGGCGGCATCCACAACTGGGGCATTGCCCAGGCTGATGCGGCCCTGGGTGGCTCGCTCCAACCCAGCCACGGCACGCAAGAGCGTGGTCTTGCCGCAGCCCGAGGGGCCCAGCAGCACGCCGATGTCGCCTTGCGGCAGGCTCAGGTCGATGCCCGCCAGGGCCGAAGGGCCCGAGGCTTTGGCAAAGCGCAGGTGCAGGTCTTGGACACACAAGGACATGGCCGCATGTTATCATCAAACGCTAATGAGAGTTGTTCGCATTCAATTGATCTTCACCCTGCTGGCTGCCTTGCTGGCGGTGCCGGTGCTGGGCGTGTTTTCGTCCTGGGTGAATGCGAGCCAAAGCAGCTTGGACGTATTGCGCCACCTGTTTGACACCGTGATGGGCGAACAAGCCCGCACCTCAGCCTTGCTGGCCATCGGCGTGGCCTTGGGCGCGGCCGTGGTGGGCGGCCTCGCGGCGGCGGCCATTGCCTTGCTGGAGTTCCCGGGGCGCGCTTTGCTTTCATGGGCGCTGCTCTTGCCACTGGCCATGCCCGCCTATGTGCTGGCCTATGTGGCCACCGACACCTTGCAATTCAGCGGGCCCGTGCAGACCTGGTGGCGCGCCTGGATGGGAGAAGGCGCGCCTCGCATCCCCGATGTGCGCAGCCTGTGGGGCGCCGTGGTGTTGATGGTCTTGTGCCTCTACCCCTATGTGTATTTGCTGACCCGTGCCGCCCTGGCCGGGCAAGGCGTGCGCCTGCTGGAGGCGGCCCGTCTGCTGGGCGCTGGCTGGCGCCGCCAATGGCTGGGCGTGGCCTTGCCTGTGGCGCGGCCCGCCCTGATGGCAGGCGTGGCGCTGGTGCTCATGGAGACCCTGGCCGACTACGGCGTGGGCGCCTACTTCGGTCTGAACACATTCACCACAGGCATCTACCGCGCCTGGTTGTCGATGGACGACCGCCAAGCCGCCGCCCAACTGGCCAGCTTGCTGCTGGTGGTGGTGGCGGCCGTGATGGCGCTGGAACACCGCGCCCGTGGCCAACTGCGCCTGAGCAGCAGCCGCGCCAGTGCCACGCAAGCGGGCTCGGCCCGCACGCAGATGAGTGGCTGGCGCGGCTTGGGCGTGGCAGCCCTGTGCAGCCTGCCCGTGTGGCTGGGCTTTGTCCTGCCTGTGGTGCGCCTGCTGCAATTGATGTGGGCCGAGCATGTGCATGGTGATTTCGGCCTGCCCTGGCAGCCTTTCCTGCAATGGGCTTGGCACAGCTTGTCGCTGGCGGCGGGCTCGGCAGCACTGGCCGTTGGCTTGGCGCTGGGCTTGTCGCACGTGGCGCGCTGGCATGCGGGCTGGCACACACGCCTGGCCACACGGGCCATTGGCCTGGGCTATGCCGTGCCCGGCGCCGTGATGGCCGTGGGCCTGCTGGTGCCCGTGGGGGCTTTGCAAGCGTGGTGGCCCACCGAGGCCCTGGGGCCGGCCTGGCGCGCCTGGTCACCCAGCGCGATTGCCACCGGCACGGTGGTGGGGCTGGTGTATGCCTACCTGGCAAGGTTTTCGTCGGTGGCGCTGCAGTCGGTGCAGGCGGGCTATGAGCAGATCAGCCCCAGCCTGGACGAAAGCGCACGCCTGCTGGGCCGCTCCCCAGCAGCGATCTGGTGGCAGGTTCACCGCCCTTTGTTGACGCGCCCCGCCCTGGTCGCCGCCTTGCTGGTCTTCGTGGACGTGATGAAGGAGCTGCCCGCCACCTTGGTGCTGCGCCCCTTCAACACCGACACCCTGGCCGTGGTGGCCTACCAGCTGGCGCGAGACGAACGCCTGGGCGAAGCGGCCCTGCCTTCGCTGGCCATCGTGCTGGTGGGGCTGATCCCGGTGATCGGCTTGTCGAGCCGCGTGAACGCATCGCGCTGACAACATGAGCAGCAAGATGCCTGCCTGACCCGTGGTCACGGCAGCCGCCGCCTGTTACGCTTGCACTGACAAGCCACGACAACACCTGCGGGATCACTTCATTCATGCCGATGGCACCCGAGCAGCTGCCGCGCATCCGACAAGGCCTCATCACCTTTGCCCTCTACACCCTCGCGGGTGTGGTGTCTTTGGCGCTGGCCGACACCAACGCCAGCGTCTCGCTGATGTACATCGCCGCCGGCTTTGGCTTGGCCTGTGTGCTGGCCTGGGGCCGTGTCATGGCCATCCCGGTGGGCTTGGGCTCTGCCCTGGTCAGCCTGCTGGGATACCTCCTGACCGATAAGGACGGTATTTCGTGGGCAGTTTGGGTGGGGTTTGCTGCCAATGGTCTGGGCGGCGGGCTGCAAGCCTGGGCCGCAGCTCGGTGGGCGCACCCCGACGAAAACCAACCCTTGTTGCTGGACCACCCACGCACGGTGGCCGCCTTCCTGCTGGTCTGCGGGCCGCTGGCCTGCACCATCAACGCCGGGCTCTCCAGCACCGTCATGGCCCTGGTCGGCACCTTGTCGTGGGCTGACTGGCTGCCAACCTTGGCCAGCTGGTGGGCAGGTGACACCCTGGGCGTGCTCATGGGCACCCCCCTGCTGCTGACCGCGCTGGCCAAGCCCCGCCCCTTGTGGCGTCGCCGGCGCATGGTGCTGGGACTGACCATGCTGGTGGCCACGCTGCTGCTGGGCCTGGGCATCCGCCAAGTTCAAAGCTGGGAGCATGAGCGCGAAGCAGCCGCCTTCAAACAAGAGGTGGACGCCACGACCAACGCCGTGCGCCTGCGCCTGCAAGGCTATTTGGCGGCACTCGAATCGCTACGCGGTGTGTACGAAGCCTCCGACTCGGTAGAGCGTGATGAATTTCGGCGGGCCAGCAAGCATTGGCTTGAGCAGCTCAAGGGCATTCAGGCCCTGGGTTGGGACGAACGCCTGCACGTCAACCGCCTGAAAGAGTTCGAACAAGCTCAACAAAGCGAAGGCCTGACCGGCTACCGCGTGTTCGACCTGCCAGCACGAACGCCACCACAGGGGCCCGACGTGGTGGCCTTGCGCTTCATCGAACCCATGGAGGGCAACGAGCGCGCCCTGGGGTACAACGTGCTGTCGCGGGCTTTCACGCGCCAGGCCTACCAACGCTCGGTGACCGGAAGTGTGCCCAGCGCATCGGCAGGCTTCAAGCTGGCCCAGGAGGTCGGCACACAGCTGGGGGTGGTCATCTACCGCGCCGTTTACCGCGACCCCAACACCTTGCCCTCGGACCGCTCACGCGCGGCCATGGGCGCCGTGTTCCTGGCCCTGCGCATGGACGACGCCCTGAGCGCTGTGCTCAAGGACATGCCCCACTTCTTGCGCGCCTGCCTGATCGACACCACCGAAACACCCACCCAAGTGCTCAGTGGCAATGCCGAATGCCACTCGCGCCTGGCCGAGGGCAATGTGGCCAATGCCAGCTCCCACCAGACCACCGTGGCCCTGCCCTTTGCGCAGCGCCAGTGGGCCTTGCAGCTGTGGTCGGTCGAGACCATCCCCGTGGCGGGCGGGCGGGCCACCTCCTGGCTCTTTGCCATTGGTGGCGTGGCCTTTGCGGCTTCGTTGGGCGCTTTGCTGTTGGTCGTCACCGGCACGGCCGAGCGCATGGCCGAAGCCATGGACGAAGCCAGCGAGCAACGCCAGGCCGCCGTGCTGGCCAACCAGGCCAAGAGCGAGTTCCTCTCGCGCATGAGCCACGAGTTGCGCACGCCGCTCAATGCCATGCTGGGCTTTGCGCAGGTGATGAACCTGGACCGCACACAGCCCTTGCATGATTCGCAACGCGCCCGGTTGGACCAGATCCAACACGCCGGCTGGCACCTGCTGGACATGATCGACGATGTGCTTGACTTGTCTCGCATCGACACCGGCACCCTGCGGCTGCAAGCCGACCCGCTGCACCTGCAAAGTGTGCTCACACTGACCCAACCGTTGATCGAAGAGTTGGCACGCAAGCACCGTGTGAGCCTGACCGTGGACGGCACCCTGCCCCTGGGCGTGGGCGTGCTGGCCGATGAGACCCGACTGCGCCAGGTGCTCACCAACCTGATGAGCAATGCGGTGAAGTACAACCGCCCCGGTGGATCGGTGCGAGTGCAGGCTGCCAGCTTCAAGCAAGAGGGCCAAAGCTGGGTGCGCGTGGTGGTGTCAGACACGGGGCTGGGCATGGACGAAGACCAGCTCGCTCAGCTCTTCCAGCCCTTCAACCGCCTGGGCCGTGAGCGCACCCAGCCAGACGGCACCGGCATCGGCCTGGTCATCAGCCGCCACCTCACGCAACTCATGGGCGGCCAGCTTGACGTGAGCAGCCGCGAGGGCGAGGGCTCGACCTTCACGCTCACGCTGCCCACGGCACAGCTGCCCGTGGCGCCAGAGCCAGAGAAAGCCCAAACGCCCTTCTTCCCGCCTGAGCGCCCTGCGGGCCAGACCGGGCGCAACCATGTGCTTTATGTGGAAGACAACATGGCCAACACCGCCCTGGTGCAGGCCGCGCTGAGCAGCCGCCCCTGGATCGATCTGCAACTGGCGGCCACGATTGAAGAAGGCCTGGGCGCCTTGCACGACCGCATCCGCGCGCCGCTGCCGCAAGTGATCTTGCTGGACGTGCACCTGCCTGATGCCTCGGGCCTGGACTTCCTGAAACTGGCCAAGGCCAACCCTGAGACACGCCACATCCCGGTGATCATGATCTCGGCAGACGCCACGCCTGAACAGGTCGACGCCTGCTTGAGTGCGGGTGCCGCCTGCTACCTGACCAAGCCCGTGCAGATCCTGGCCCTGCTGCAGCAGATCGACGACTTGCTCAAGGCCTGAGCACCCACCAAGCAGGCATCAACCCAAGCGGGGTGCGTATTCAGGCACCAGCTCGTGCAGGCGCTGGCGCAAGTGCATGGGCACGCCTGATGGCTCCTCTGCCGCCAGGGCCAGCATGCGCTCGATCCAATGCGCGGGCAGCTCGCCCCGCAGTTGCGCCAGCCGCAAGCGCGGGTGGGGCGTGGGCAGGGTCTGGTCGGCATCGGCCAGCAGCTCTTCATAGAGCTTTTCACCAGGGCGCAAACCGCTGAAGACGATGGGGATGTCGGCCTCGGTGTGGCCCGACAGGCGGATCAACTCGCGTGCCAAGTCAGCAATCTTGATGGGCTGGCCCATGTCCATCACGAAGACCTGGCCCGTCTCGGCCAAGGCCGCAGCCTGCAGCACCAGCTGCGAGGCCTCAGGAATCGTCATGAAGAAACGGGTGATCTCGGGGTGGGTGACGGTGACCGGCCCACCCTTGGCGATTTGCTCTTTGAACTTGGGGATCACGCTGCCGCTGGAACCCAGCACATTGCCAAAGCGCACCGCCATGAATCGTGTGCCGGGCGCTTGCGCAGACCAGTGCGAAACCACCATCTCGGCCGCACGCTTGGTGGCACCCATCACATTGGTGGGGTTCACGGCCTTGTCGGTCGAGATCAACACGAAGCGGCTCACGCCCTGCTCGGCCGCGGCCTGGGCCGTGAGGTAGGTGCCCAGGGTGTTGTTGCGCACCGCGATCCAGGCGTTGTCGTCTTCCATCAGAGGGACATGCTTGTAGGCCGCCGCATGGAAGACCAGGCCGGGCTGCTGCTGGGCCATGACGCGGCGCAGCGTGGGCAGGTCTTTCACGTCGCCCACCAAGCGGGCCAGGGGCAGGTGCGGGAAGCGCTCGCTCAGGTCTTGCTCGACCTGGTAGAGCGCAAATTCGCTGAGCTCGAAGAGCACCAGGCGCGAGGGGCCAAAGCGAGCGATCTGGCGGCACAGCTCAGAGCCGATCGAACCGCCAGCGCCCGTGACCATGACCACCTCACCACTGATCAAGCTGGACAGCGCAGATTCATCCAGCGTGACGCGCTCGCGGCCCAGCAAATCTTCGGGTTCGATGTCGCGGATGCGGTCGATGCGTGAGCGGCCTTCGCGCAGCTCGTCGGCATTGGGCACGGTGACCACGGGCAGTTGCGAGGCAGCGGCCAGGTCCAGCACGCGTTTGCGCTGCGCGCCGGTGGCCGAGGGCATGGCCAGGATCAGGTGGGTGACGCCATCGAGCACATCGGCGTCATTCAAACGCTCCAAGCCACCGAGCACCTCGATGCCGGCCACGCGTGAACCGTGCTTGCGAGCATCGTCATCCAACATGCCCAGCACTGTCCAGCCGCGGTGCTGGATGCCAGCGATCAAAAGCTTGGCCGCAGCACCCGCGCCCAGCACCAGGGCGCGATGGCCCTTTGCATGGCCGCCGCGCCGGCGTACGCGGGCTTGCTCATGGGCCATGCGCACCCACGTGCGCGCCAGCGTCAGGGTGATCAAGGCGAACACCGGGTGCAGGGCCAGCACTGCACGGGGGATCTCCACCAGCTGGGCCATGAGCACCACCACGGCACTGGCCAGGCCCGCGCCTACACACAGCCAGGCCAGGCGGGCGATCTCGTCAAAACCCAGGTAGCGCCAGGCCGCCTTGGGCACACCCAGCGCCCACGACAGGCTGCTGTAGACCAGCACCACGCCGATCAGCACCGGCGTGTCGTAGCTGGGGCGCTCGTGCAACCAACGCTCCACACCCAGGCGGAACAGATAGGTCGCATGCCAGGCCAGCATGATCAAACCAGCATCGGCCAGCAACACGGCCACCTGGCGGTGTGTGCGCAGTCGGTCAAGCAGGCGGTCGATGCGGTTCCAGATCATGGTGCGGGGCGGCAAAAAGGCTCAGAATCCGAGATTGTGCGCTGGGTTGGGCGGCTCAAGCACCAAAATCTGGCCTGAGGCGCTCTCTGGGCCCCGGCCCACGAGCGATGCAGCAAGACTTGAAGCCTCGCGTTCAACGGCCCACCACGATCATCAAGGTGCGGGCAATGATCCGCACATCGCCACACAGCGAGGCTTCGTCCACATACCGCGCAGACAAAGCCAGCTTGCGAGGCAGCACCTCGTGCACATAGGCGCGCTCAGGGTCAGCAGCCCGGGCAAGCACGGCGCTTTCATCGCGGTATTCGATGGAGGCCACATCGGTGATGCCGGGTCGCACCGAGAGCAACTTCTCGCGCAACTCGGCCGGGTACTGCGCCACATAGCGAGGCACCTCGGGGCGCGGGCCGACCAGGCTCATGCGGCCAAGCCAGACATCGATCAGCTGGGCCAGTTCGTCCAGCTTGGTGCGACGCAGAAACTGCCCCACGCGCGTGATGCGCTGGTCCGCCCCGACCGTGATCTGCAAGCCCTGCTCACCTGGGGCTTCGTGCATGGTGCGGAACTTGTGGATGAGAAAAGGCACGCCAAAGCGCCCCACCCGCTCCTGGCGAAAGAAGATGGCGCCCGGCGAATCCACCTTGATGGCCAGCGCGATCAAGGTCATCAAAGGCCACAGGGCCAACAGCCCCAGGCTGGAAAAAAACAGGTCGAACAGTCGTTTGCCCATTGTGGTCAGAACACTTGGTCAGTCAGCTCCCTGACGTCACAAAGCCTCAAGGATCAAGCAACTGCATCGGCTCTGAAGGCCTTGCGAACAGCTGCGATCACGCGCTCCACATCTGCGTCCGTCATGCGGGTATAGAGCGGCAAGCTCACCATGCGCTCATACGCCTTCTGGCTGTGCGGGAACTGCTCGGCGCGCAAGTCATAGCGCTCCTTCCAGTAGGGGTGCAGGTGCAGCGGGATGTAGTGCACGCTCACGCCAATGCCGTCGGCAAACAGGCTGTCGATGAGCTGATCACGAGTGATCGTGGCTTCATCAGAAAGGCGCACCACATAGAGGTGCCAGGCGTGAAGGTCACCCGCCTCGGTGGGGCGTGGGGGCAGCACCAAGGGCAGGTCAGCCAGGGCCTCGTCAAAGCGCTTGGCGATCTGCTCGCGTCGCACCTGAAAGCCATCGATGCGCTTGAGCTGGTGCAAGCCCAGGCTGGCGGCGATGTCGGTCAGGTTGTACTTGAAGCCAGGCGCAACGATCTCGTAGTACCAGCTGGGCACCTTGGCCGTGAAGCGGTCAAAAGCATCGCGGTTGATGCCGTGCAGGCGCATCACCTTGGCTCGCGCCGCCAGGGCCGCATCGCGCGTGACCAGCATGCCGCCCTCGCCCGTGGTCATGGTCTTGTTGGCGTAAAAGCTGAACACCACGGCATCGCTTTGGCCCAGGCCAATGAGCTGGCCCTGATAGGTGGTAGGCCTGGCGTGGGCCGCGTCTTCCACCACCTGGAGGCCATGCTTTTGCGCGATGGCGTGGATGGCGTCCATGTCCACCGACAGGCCCGCGTAGTGCACAGGCATCAGGCACTTCGTGCGCGGCGGGATGGCCGCTTCAATGGCAGCTGGGTCGATGTTGAGCGTGGCTGGGTCGATGTCGACCAGTTTGACGTCAGCGCCCAGGTAGCGCGCCA
>JBEANX010000513.1:0-2731 GCA_041165245.1 Pseudomonadota bacterium | reverse complement strand
CGACCTTGGTCTCCTCGCGACGGGCACGGTAGGTGGCCAGGTCTTGCTCCATCTCGATGCGGGCACGGGTGCGGTCCTGGCCTGCGTGCTGGCTCACAAAGCCTTGCTTGGACAAGGTGTCGAAATCGGCCTCACGCTTTTCCAGCATGGGCAAGGTGGCCTTGAGCTTGGCGACCTGCTCGCGCACGGTGCTGACCTCGGCCTCTTTGGCCTGAATGTCAGCGGTGTGCTTGGCTTGCTGGGCCTGGATGTCGGCCCACTCGGCTTGCAGCTGGGCTTTGACCTGGGCCACCAGCGTGGCCTCGCCCGCATCGGCCTCGGGTGGCAGCACGGGTGCCTTGCCGCTGGCCAAGGCCTTCAGCAGGGCATCGGTGCGCCAGGCTTCAGACAAGGCCGAGGCACGCTCTTGAGAGACGCGGCTGTTGTCGGCTCTGGCCACGGTGGGGTCGAGCTCGATGAGCACCTGCCCCGCCTTGACCTTGGCGCCATCTTCCACATGGATGGCCTTGACCACGCTGGCCTCCAGCGGCTGAACGAGCTTGGTGCCATCGCTCACCACGATGCGGCCCGGGGCCACCGCCACGATGTCGATCTTGCCCAGCGCGGCCCACAAGAGCGCGATGCAGAACAAGGCCATGATGGCCCACATGGCGCGGCGCGGCGAGGGGTGAGGCGGCGTGGCCTGCAGGCTGAGCGCAGCAGGCAAAAAAGCGGCTTCATCAGCCATGCGGGCGGGACCTGCCAGCTCGGTGCGGTGCGCCCACACGGCGCCAAACACGGCCTTGTAGCGCGCCATCAGTTCGATGAAAGGGTGGCGTGGTTGTGCTTGCGCTGCATTCACAGCTTGGGTGGCGGCGTTCATGCTTGGCCTCCATCAGTTTCCAGGCCGCCACCTTGCTGCATGCGCCACAGGTAGGCATACAGGCCCTTGGGGCGCTGGATGAGTTCGTCGTGCGAGCCCGCCTCAACGATGCGGCCCTTTTCCATGGCGATGATGCGGTGGGCATGCCGCACAGCGCTCAGGCGGTGGGCAATGATCAGCACCGTGCGGCCACGGCAGATGGCGGCCATGTTGCGCTGGATGATGGCCTCCGATTCATAGTCAAGCGCAGAGGTTGCCTCGTCAAAAATCAGGATGCGCGGGTTGCTGAACAGCGCGCGCGCAATGGCGATGCGCTGGCGCTGTCCGCCACTGAGCGAGGCGCCTTGCTCGCCCACGACGGTGTCGTAGCCTTCGGTGAGCTCACTGATGAACTCATGCGCGCCGGCCAGGCGGGCGGCTTGCATGACGGCCTCCAAAGGTGCGGCCGGGTCGCCAATGGCGATGTTCTCGCGCACGCTGCGGTTGAAGAGGAAGTTGTCTTGCAGCACCACACCGATCTGACGGCGAAGCTGCGCGGCGTCGACCAGGCTGATGTCGATGCCATCGACCAGCAAGCGGCCTTGCTCGGGCACATACAGGCGCTGCACGAGCTTGGTCAGCGTGCTTTTGCCCGAACCACTTCTGCCCACAATGCCGATGATCTCGCCCGCGCGGATGTCCAGGCTCACGCCATGCAACACGGGCGCGGCTTCAGGCCGGTAGCGGAAGGTGACTTGATCCAGCGTGATGCGGCCTTTGACGGGCGGCAGCTGCGCGGCATTGCTGGGCGGCACCTCGGTGCGGGTGTTCAGGATGTCGCCCAGGCGGTCCATGGAGATGCCGGTCTGCTGGAAGTCCGTCCACATCTGGGCCATGCGCATGATGGGCTGGGCCACGCGGCCGGCGAACATGTTGAAGGCCACGAACTGGCCGACCGACAACTCGTGGTCCATCACGATCTTGGCGCCATACCAGAGCGTGGCGGCGTTGACGATCTTGCCAATCAGGTTGATGCCTTCATGCGCCCAGGTGGCCAGGTTCTGCGTCTTGAAGCTGGCCGACACATAGGCAGCGAGTTGGTTGTCCCAGCGGCGGGCCATGGCGGGCTCCAGCGCATTGGCCTTGACCGTCTGGATGCCTGTGATGGTCTCGACCAAGAGCGACTGGTTCTCAGCGCCACGAGCGAACTTCTCGTTCAGGCGCACGCGCAGGATGGGCACCACGGCCAGGCTGAGCAAGATGTACAGCGGTAGGCTGGACAGCACGATCAAGGTGAGCGGCACGCTGTAGAAGAGCATCACCGCGATGAACAGGCCCGAAAACAGCACGTCGAGCACCAGCGTCAAGGCTTGGCCGGTCAGGAAGCTGCGGATGTTCTCCAGCTCGCGCACACGGGCCACCGAATCACCCACACGCCGGGCCTGGAAGTAAGCCAGGGGCAAGCGCAGCAAATGCTGGAAGAGGCGCGCACCCAGCTCCACGTCGATGCGGCTGGTGGTGTGGCTGAACACATAAGAGCGCAAGCCGGTGAGCAGGCTCTCGAAAACCACCACCACCAACAGGCCCACCACCAGCACATCCAGCGTCGTCAGACCATGGTGCACCAGCACCTTGTCCATCACCAACTGGAAGAACAGCGGGCTGATCAGGGCAAACAGCTGCAAGAACAGCGAAACCAGCATGACCTCGCCAATGAGCTTGCGGTACTTGACGATGCTGGGGATGAACCAGCTGAAATCGAATTTGGCGAGTGCACCAGCGAGCGAGGCGCGGCTGGTGATGAGGATGAGCTGGCCGCTCCAGTGGGCCTCAAAGGTGCTCAGGGGCTCGATGACGGGGCGGCCTGCCGCTTCTTGGTAGAGCACGCGT
>JBEANX010000512.1:0-13851 GCA_041165245.1 Pseudomonadota bacterium | reverse complement strand
GATGGACACGATGAGCTTGTCCACTTCGAGCTTCTGGGCTTCGCCCTTGGCATCAAGGTAATTGACGGTCACGCCTTTTTTGAGCGCCTTGATCTCGCCGATCTTCACGCCCAGTTGCAGCTTGAGGCCTTGCTTGGTGAAGAGCTTTTGCGCTTCCTTGGCCACCTGCTCGTCGATCGCGCCCAGGAAGGTGGGCAGCGCTTCAAGGATGGTCACCTCAGCGCCCAGGCGACGCCAGACCGAGCCCATTTCCAGGCCGATCACACCAGAGCCGATCACACCCAGCTTCTTGGGCACATCGGCGATGTTCAGGGCGCCGTCGTTGGACAGGATCTGCTTTTCGTCGAATTCAGCGCCAGCCAGCTGGCGAGCGTTGGAGCCCGTGGCGACGATCACGTGCTTGGCTTGCAGGGTCTCGGGCTTGTCACCGGCAACGGCGATCTCGTACAGGCCGCCTTCGGCCTTCACGAAGGAGCCACGGCCGTGGAAGAAGCTGATCTTGTTCTTCTTGAACAGGTAGAGGATGCCGTCGTTGTTTTGCTTGACGACGGTGTCCTTGCGGCCAATCATCTTGGGCACGTCCATGCTCAAGCCTTCGACCGTGATGCCGTGGTCCACAAAATGGTGAGCGGCTTGCTCATAGTGCTCGGACGATTGCAGCAAGGCCTTCGAAGGAATGCAGCCCACGTTCGTGCAGGTGCCGCCGGGCGCAGGGCCGCCCTTGTCGTTCTTCCATTCGTCAACGCAGGCCACCTTGGAGCCCAGCTGGGCAGCGCGGATGGCGGCGATGTAGCCGCCGGGGCCGCCACCGATGACGACGACGTCGAATTGTTGGGACATGTCTTGTCTCCTGAATGTGAGGTTTGCTGTCGCCAGGCAGGCCCTCGTGAGGCCTGCCCAGCCGCAAAAAAATGGGTCAGTGTTGCTGAGGCTGTGAAGCTCTGATCACAGGTCGATCACAGATCAAACAGCAAGCGGGCTGGGTCTTCCAGCACTTCCTTCATGGCCACCAGGCCCAGCACGGCTTCGCGGCCGTCGATGATGCGGTGGTCGTAGGACATGGCCAGGTAGTTGATCGGGCGGATCACGATCTGACCGTTCTCGACCACCGGGCGGTCCTTGGTCGCGTGAACGCCCAAGATGGCCGACTGAGGCGGGTTGATGATGGGCGTGGACAGCATGGAGCCGAAGGTACCGCCGTTCGAGATGGAGAAAGTGCCACCGGTCAGGTCGTCCAGGCCCAGCTTGCCGTCACGTGCCTTGTTGCCAAACTCGGCGATCTTCTTTTCGATCTCGGCAAAGGTCATCTGGTCGGCATTGCGCAGCACCGGCACCACCAGGCCACGGGGCGAACCCACGGCCACGCCGATGTCGAAGTAGCCGTGGTAGACGATGTCATTGCCATCGACCGAGGCGTTGATCACTGGGTACTTCTTGAGCGCGTGCACCGCAGCCTTGACGAAGAAGCTCATGAAGCCCAGCTTGACGCCGTGCTCCTTCTCGAACTTCTCCTGGAACTTCTTGCGCATCTCCATCACGGGGGCCATGTTCACTTCATTGAACGTGGTCAGGATGGCGTTGGTGGCTTGCGATTGCAGCAGGCGCTCGGCCACACGGGCACGCAGGCGGCTCATGGGCACGCGTTGCTCAGGGCGCTCGCCCAGGGTGTTGGGCACATTGGGGGCCTGCACAGCGGGCAGCGACTTGCTGGGCACGCCCGTGGGGATGGCGGGCGCAGCAGCCACGGTAGCGGGGGCAGAGGCAGCAGGCTTGGCGCCACCCGCCACAGCGGCCAGCACATCGCCCTTGGTGACACGGCCGTCCTTGCCGGAGCCCGCCACGTCGCCCACGGCCAGGCCGTTGTCGGCCAGCAGTTTGGCAGCAGCAGGCATGGCCACGTCCGACTTGGCGCCACCGGTGGCAGCAGCAGGTGCAGCAGCTGTTGCTGGTGCGGCAGCAGGCGCCTCCACGGCCTTGACGGCCAGGGGGCTCACGGCGGTGGAGCCTTCGGTGTCAATGCGGGCGATGACCTGGTCAGACGTGCAGTTTTCACCGTCGTTGACCACCAGTTGCGCCATCACACCAGCCGCAGGTGCGGGCACCTCCAGCACGACCTTGTCGGTCTCGATTTCAACGAGGATTTCGTCCATCGCCACGGCTTCGCCGGGCTTTTTCTTCCACGTGAGCAGCGTGGCTTCGGCCACGGATTCAGAGAGTTGGGGAACTTTGACGTCGATGAGTGCCATTTGAATATCTCCTGATGCGCCGGCGCTCCAGCGGTGGCCTCATGGGCCCACCGCGAGCAGCCTGCGCGTTTCAATCACTTGGTGAGAACGAAGCCCTTGAGCTTGGCGAAAGCCTGGTCCAGCAAAGCCTTTTGCTGCTCCTGGTGCAGGTGGGAGTAACCCACCGCTGGCGACGCAGAGGCCGGGCGGCCTGCGTAACCGAGCTTTTGACCATCGGCCATGTTCTCGTGGATGTAGTGCTGGACGAAGAACCAGGCACCCTGGTTCTGGGGCTCGTCCTGGCACCACACCAAGTCGGTGAGGTTGGGATATTTCTTGACCTCAGCGGCAAAGGCCTTGTGGGGGAAGGGGTAGAGCTGTTCGACACGGACGATGACCGTGTCGACGTTCTTCTTCTCATCACGCTTCTTGACCAGGTCGTAATAGACCTTGCCCGAGCAGCAGACCATGCGCTTGACCTTGCTGTTGTCGATCGTCTCGTCGACCTCACCGATCACCGTGCGGAACTCTCCGCGGGTGAAATCGATCAGGGGCGAGGTGGCGTCCTTGTTACGCAGCAGCGACTTGGGGGTCATGATGACCAGCGGCTTGCGGAACATGCGCACCATCTGGCGGCGCAGCACATGGAAGATCTGCGATGCCGAGGTGGGCTGCACGATCTGCATGTTGTTGTCCGCAGCCAGCTGCATGAAGCGTTCCAGGCGGGCCGAGCTGTGCTCGGGGCCTTGGCCTTCATAACCGTGGGGCAGCATCAGGGTCAGGCCATTGGCGCGGCCCCATTTGACTTCACCCGAGGCGATGAACTGGTCGATCACCACCTGAGCGCCGTTGGCGAAGTCGCCAAACTGAGCTTCCCAGATGACCAGGGTGTTCGGGTCAGAGCCAGCGTAGCCGTATTCAAAGCCCAGCACGGCCTCTTCAGACAGGATGGAGTCGATGACCACATACGGTGCCTGATTGTCAGACACGTGCTGCAGCGGGATGTAGGTGCCGATGTCCCACTTCTCGCGGTTCTGGTCGTGCAGCACCGAGTGGCGGTGCGTGAAGGTGCCGCGGCCGCAGTCTTCACCCGACAGGCGCACGGGGTAGCCAGAGGCCACCAGCGAGGCAAAGGCCATGTGCTCGCCCATGCCCCAGTCGACATTGACATCACCGCGCCCCATGGACGCGCGGTCATCGACCACCTTGCGCACCAGCGGGTGCAGCTTGAAGGTCTCGGGGATGGTGGTGATGCGCTCGGCCAGACGGCGGAACTCGGCCAGGGGCAGCGCCGTGTCGGCAGAATCGGTCCACTTCTTGCCCAGGTAGGGCGTCCAGTCGACGGCGTACTTGCTCTTGTAGTTGGTCAGCACCGGGTCGACCGTGTGCTTGCCCGCTTCCATGGCCGCGCGGTATTCCTTGACCATGTCATCGGGGCCGTTGGCAGGCAAGGTGCCGCCGCCCACCAGCTTGTCGCCGTAGACCTTGCGGGTGCCGGGGTGCTGGCCGATCTTCTTGTACATCAGCGGCTGGGTCATGGCAGGGGTGTCCTGCTCGTTGTGGCCCAGCTTGCGGAAGCACACGATGTCCAGCACCACGTCCTTGTTGAACTGCTGGCGGTAGTCCAGGGCCAGCTGGGTGCACAGCACCACGGCTTCGGGGTCGTCGCCATTGACGTGCAGCACAGGCGCTTCGATCATCTTGACCACGTCGGTGCAATACAGCGTGGAGCGGCTGTCGCGCGGGTCAGAGGTGGTGAAACCAATCTGGTTGTTGATCACGATGTGCACCGTGCCGCCCGTGAAGTAACCACGGGTCTGGGCCAGGGCCAGTGTTTCCATGACCACACCTTGGCCGGCAAAAGCTGCGTCGCCGTGCACCTGGATGGGCAGCACTTGGGTGCCCTTGAGGTCGCCACGGCGGTCCATGCGGGCCTTGACCGAGCCTTCCACCACCGGGTTGACGATTTCCAGGTGAGACGGGTTGAAGGACAGCGACAAGTGAACCGGGCCGCCAGCAGTGGTCACGTCCGACGAGAAGCCCTGGTGGTACTTCACGTCACCGGACGGCAGGTTCTCAGGCGCGGTGTGATCGAACTCGGAGAACAGCTCGGCAGGTTGCTTGCCCAGGGTGTTGACCAGCACGTTGAGGCGGCCACGGTGGGCCATGCCGATCACGATTTCCTGCACGCCCTTTTCACCGGCGCGCTGGATCAACTCGTCCATGGAGGCGATGAAGCTTTCGCCACCTTCCAGCGAGAAGCGCTTCTGGCCCACATATTTGGTGTGGAGGAAACGCTCGAGGCCTTCCGACGCGGTCAGGCGGTCAAGGATGTGTTTTTTCTTCTCGGCCGTGAAGCTGGGCTTGGAGCGGATGGACTCCAGGCTCTCTTGCCACCAGCGCTTTTCGGTCGGGTCGGTGATGTGCATGTACTCGGCGCCGATGCTGCCGCAGTACGTTTCGCGCAAGGCCTGAACGATCTCACGCAGAGTCATGTGCTCCGTCTTGGTGAAATACGTGTTGGTGGCGCTGAACGTGATGTCCATGTCCGACTCGGTCAGGTCGTAGAACGACGGCTCGAGTTCGGGGATCTTTGGACGTTCCTGGCGCTTGAGCGGATCCAGGTCGGCCCAGCGGGAGCCGAGGAATCGATAAGCGGCGATGAGCGATTGAACATGCACCTGCTTGCGGGCCACTGCCAGGTCAGCCGAGCTGGTCTTGACCATGAAGGCGTTGGCCTTGGCGCGCTGAGCGAAGGACTCGACCACGGGGGCATGCGCCACATCGCGATGATCGGTGCCGTCGGCTGCGGGGACGTTCTGGAGGGCGTCGAAGTAGGAGCGCCAGTTGTCTGGCACGGATCCGGGGTTGTTGAGGTAGGCCTCATACAACTCTTCGACGTAGGGGGCATTGCCCCCGAACAGGTACGAGTTCGACCTGAACTGCTGCATCATTTCGCTTACCTCACTCCCGGGTCTGCCGGGGCATTGGCTGGTTGAAAACCTTCCGCGACACGGCTAGACCGATTGGCGGATTGCGACCCGCCTCAGCTGCAGAACCTGAGTGGCTCTGGCGTCGGCGACGGGAAGGGCTGTTTGTGTAAAACCGCAGCCAATGTACCACCCGATCCTGGGGACGCCAAACCGTGACTGCGAATTCATGTGGAAACTACGCAGCCATTGGATGACGCCCCCGGGCTTTTCGGTCAAAGAAAAAGCCGGGCACTGCCCGGCTTGATCGTGGGGTGCGAAGCGCTGTCAGAAGCGCTGTCGGCTCAACCGAAGTTCTTGGCAGCGAAGTCCCAGTTCACCAGTGAGTTCAGGAAGGTTTCCACGAACTTGGGACGGGCGTTGCGGTAGTCGATGTAGTAGGCGTGTTCCCACACGTCGATGGTCAGCAGCGCGGTGTCGCCGGTGGTCAGGGGCGTGCCAGCGGGGCCCATGTTGACGATGTCAACGCTGCCGTCGGCCTTTTTGACCAGGAAGGTCCAGCCCGAACCGAAGTTGCCCACGGCCGACTTGGTGAAGGCTTCCTTGAAAGCGGCGTAGCTGCCGAACTTGGCGTTGATGGCCGCTGCCAGCGCGCCAGTGGGCTCACCGCCACCTTGGGGCTTCATGCAGCTCCAGAAGAAGGTGTGGTTCCAGATCTGGGCGGCGTTGTTGTACACACCACCGCTGGACTTCTTGATGATCTCTTCGAGCGACAGCGTTTCGAACTCGGTGCCAGGGATCAGGTTGTTCAGGTTGGTGACGTAAGCCTGATGGTGCTTGCCGTAGTGGTATTCGAAGGTCTCGGCGCTCAGATGAGGGGCCAATGCGTCGGCTGCGTAGGGCAGTGCGGGGAGCGTGTGTGCCATGGTGTCGTTCCTGTGAGGGGTTGAAAAAGGATCGGGCCTGAACGCCCGATGAGGGTTTGGCGGTGATTGTAGGCATGGCGTGCGTGCGCTTGCTGCAAGCAAGGCCTTTCACCGAAATCTGGCCGGATCAAGCCTTGCCTGAGCGTTGCACGCTGCGGACATCGACGCTCAACTCGCCATCGGCCATGCGCACTTGCAAAGCTTGCCCAGCTTGTACCTGTGCGGCACTGACCAGCGGGTGGCCCAGTGCGTCGCCCAGCCATGCGTAGCCGCGCTCCAGCACGCGTTGCGGGTCCAGTGCTTGAAGGCGCGAGGCCAGGGCATCGAGCTTTTGCCCCTGGCGTTGCAGGTGTTGGGCCTTGCCGCGAACCAAGCCATCGGCCAAAGGCGCCAAACGGTACCGGGCCAACAGCAACTGCCGCTGCGTGGCGCTGCTCATGCCAGCTTGCAAGGCCTGCAAATGCTGCCGCTGGGAAGCCACCAACTGGGCGGGGCGCGACAAGCGCATGCCGATGTGGTCCAGCCGCTGCGCGTGGGCGTCCAGGGTGAGGTGCAAGCGGCGCTGCAGGCCTGAGGCCAACGCGTCCAGATCACCCGCCGCCTGGGCCTGCGCCATGGCCACCATTTCGGCCGCAGCCGTGGGCGTGGGGGCGCGCAAGTCGGCCGCGAGGTCGGCCAAAGTGATGTCGGTTTCATGGCCCACACCGCAAATGATGGGCACAGGGGATTCAGCCACGGCATGAACCACGCGCTCGTCGTTGAAGGCCCAGAGGTCTTCCAGCGAGCCGCCGCCACGGCACAACAAGATGGTGTCGAGCACACCGTCGGGCGTGTCGGCCTCGAACTGGGCGGCCCGAGCCAGGGCGCTCACGATCTGGTCGGGCGCCTCATGGCCCTGCACCAGGCAAGGAAAGATCACCGCCTGCACATGGGGCGCGCGGCGTTGCAGCGTGGTCACCACGTCGCGCAAGGCCGCGGCGCCCAGCGAGGTCACGATGCCAATCTGGCGAGGAAAGGGCTCGATGGCTCGCTTGCGATCGGCATCAAACAGGCCCAGCGCCTCCAGTCTTGCCTTGAGCCGCAAAAACTGTTCGTACAAGGCCCCTGCCCCGGCCCGCTGCAGCCCTTCGACCACCATCTGCAACTCACCACGCGCCTCGTAGACCGATAGCTGGCCTCGCGCCTCCACCAATTGGCCCTCGCCCACAGCGAAATCCACCTGCGACAAGGCTCGCTTGAACATGGCGCAGCGCAGGCTGGCCTGGCCGGTTTCGTCCTTGAGCACGAAGTAGCCATGGCCGCTCGCCGCACGGGTGAAATTGCTGATCTCGCCCCGCACCACGACAGTGCCGTAGCGTGTGGCCAGGGTGTCGCCCACGGCTTGCACCAGCGAAGCCACACCCCAGACTCGGGCGCGCCCAGCACCATCGCCCTCCCCCGAGGAAACACCTGCGCGGCCCCGTGCGGTTTGCTCCAGCCAACTCATGCCAGCGCACCAAAAAAGGCCCGTGACGCGCCCTTGCGGTGCTTGATCGCCCCGGGGTGTCCACAATCAGCGGGCATGGCCACCAGGGGGAACATGGGGGTGTCACGCAGCCTTAACACTGTCATAAGTCTTTGATTTTGTTGATTTTTTGCCTGCTTAATTTTTGAGCAAACAAAGGAAAGCCTGTTTTTTCGGGGGAAGCTCGACTCAACCACAGGGTTGCCCACAAAGTTATCCACAGAAACAGTGGATGACTGTCCGGTCGCAGCTTGCGGGCGGGCCACTATTTCACAAGGTGGCAGCAATCCCAGAGATGGGCGTGAAACCCCGCGATAATGCACGTTTTACGCCGTGTCCCGGGAGTGCGTTTTGCTGTCGATCTTACAAGCCGCAGGCTGGCCGATCATTCCTTTGGTGCTGTGTTCGGTGCTCGCATTGGCACTGATCATCGAGCGCTTTCTGAGCCTTCGCACCGCCAAAGTGGCGCCTGCCCGCTTGGTCGATGAAGTCATATCCGTCACCCGAGCGAGCCTGCCCACGCAAGACACCATCCAGAAACTGGCTGAGAACTCAGCCCTGGGCCAGGTGTTGGCGCAAGGCCTTCAAGTGGCCGCCGAGCCCAAGCTCAACGAGGAACGTCTTCGTGCGGCCGTGGAAGGCGCAGGACGCCTGGCCCTGCACCAGCTGGAAAAGAACCTCAATGCCCTGGGCACCATCGCGGCAGCCGCCCCTTTGTTCGGCCTGCTGGGCACTGTGATCGGCATGATCGAGATCTTTGGTGCTTCGGGCAGCTCGTCTGGCGCCAGCCCACAGGAATTGGCGCACGGCATCTCGGTGGCGCTTTACAACACGGCGTTTGGCCTGATGGTGGCCATCCCCTCCTTGATCGCGTACCGACACTTTCGCGCCAAGGTCGACGCCTTTGCACTGCAGATGGAACACGGCGCCGAGCGCTTGGTGAACCACTTGCTCAAGCTCACGGCACCTCGCCGCTGACCAGGCCAAGGAGCCACCCATGGCCATGAACTTTCGCCCACGTCGCCCGGAAGAGCCAGAGATCAACCTGATCCCCTTCATCGACGTGCTGCTGGTCGTCCTGATCTTCGTGATGCTGACCACGACGTACTCGAAGTTCACTGAACTCAAGATCAACCTGCCCACGGCCAATGCCAATGCGACCAAGACGCGGCCGCAAGAGCTGGTCGTGGTGGTCACGGCTGATGGCCGCTACATGGTCAACCATCAACTCGTGCAGGGCCGCCAGGTGGAGTTGCTCACAGCCGCGCTGGCCCAGGCCTCACAAGGCCGCAAAGACAGCATCGTCATCGTCACCGCCGATGCTGCTGCCACCCACCAGAGCGTGATCAACGTGATGGACGCCGCCCGACGCGTCGGCCTGTCGCAGCTGACTTTCGCCGCGCAAGGCCAAGCGGGTGGTGCGGCCCCCGCCGAACAAGGCGCTGCGCCCTGAACTTGCCACTGTCGCTGCGTCAATCGCCAGACCCTGCGATCCAACTGGCCCTGAGCGTGCAGTCATGAACCCACTGGTCTCGTGGATCACCGCCCAATGGCCCAAGCGTGGCTGGGGAGCCCGCTTGATGTGGCCTTTGCATTTGCTCATGCTCAGCTTGGTGGCTGTGCGTCGCCAGCTTTACGCCTGGGGTTGGATGCGCTCTGTGCGCCTGAGCGTGCCGGTGCTGGTGGTGGGCAACCGTGTGGCTGGTGGCGCTGGCAAAACCCCCACGACACTGGCTGTGCTTGAACACCTGCAGATGCGAGGCCACCGACCCGGCCTGTTGTCCCGGGGGCATGGCCGATCGGTGCCTGAGGGCCAAGCGGCGCTCGCGCCTGTGTTGCTGGACACCCTGAGCGCAGCACGGCTGAGTGCACCGGATGTCGGTGACGAGCCCTGGCTGATTTGGCGGCGCACCCAGGTGCCCATGGCCATCCACGCCAAGAGGGCTTTGGCAGGCCAAGCCTTGCTGAAGGCCCACCCAGAGATCGACCTGCTGGTCTGTGACGACGGCCTGCAGCACCTTGCCCTGGCGCGCAACATCGAAATTGTCGTGTTCGATGAGCGCGGCGCCGGCAATGGTTGGCTGCTGCCGGCAGGGCCTTTGCGTGAACCCATTGAGGCCCCCACGCACCCTGCCATGAAGGCTGCACCGCTGGTGCTCTACAACGCCGCAGCGCCCAGCACGCCGCTGCTCGGGCACCTGGCATCGAAACAACTGGCCGCGCCGCAGCTTTGGTCTGACTGGTTGGTGCAAAGTGCCACCATGACGGCGCCGTGGATCGTCGCACCCGACACCCCTGAGCGCCTGACGGATTTGCGCCACAGCCAAGCCAAGCACGTCTGGGCCATCGCAGGCATTGCCCAACCCCAGCGCTTTTTTGATGGTTTGAGCACCCAGGGCCTTCTATTCACGCCCTGCCCCTTGCCCGACCACGCCGACCTGAGCACCCTGCCCTGGCCCGCCACCGCGAGGCATGTGCTCATGACGGAAAAAGACGCCGTCAAGATCAAGCCTGAACAGGTGAAAGCCCACAGCCCTGGTGCGACACTGTGGGTGGTGGCACTAGACTTTCACCCTGATGACAGTTTCTGGCAGGCGCTCGACGCGCTGCTGCCGCCCCGGCCCAGCTTGGCCTGAGCCACCACCCCCTGAACACACTGGGGGCCACGAACCCTGGAGCCCCCTCGATGGACACCCGATTGATTGAATTGCTGGTCTGCCCCGTGTGCAAAGGCCCCTTGCACCGCAGCGACGACGGCCATGCCCTGAATTGCAACGCCGACCGCCTGGCCTTCCCCATTCGCGACGGCATCCCTGTGATGCTGGAAAGCGAAGCGCTGGCCCTGGAGCCGCCTGCCGAGTTCAACCCCGCCGCGCACCTCGCTGCCGCAGCCGCCGCAGCTGACAAAGCGGCTGACCCCAACAGCGCCGACTGACTGGCCCACCGCATGAGCTACACCGTGCTGATCCCGGCGCGCCTGGCCTCCAGCCGCCTGCCCAACAAACCCCTGGCCGACATCGCAGGCCGGCCCATGGTCGTTCGCGTGGCGCAGCGCGCTGCATTGAGCCGAGCGGCCCAGATCGTGGTGGCCGCGGATGACGCCAGCATCGTGGCCGCCTGCGAGGCCCACGGCGTGCGTGCTTTGCTGACCCGTGCCGACCACGCCACCGGCTCGGACCGCCTGGCTGAGGCCTGCCAGCTGTTGGGCTTGGCCAGCGATGCCATCGTGGTCAATGTTCAAGGCGACGAGCCCTTGATCGACCCGACTCTGATCGACGCCTGCGCTGACTTGTTGGCCCGCCAGAGTGAGTGCGTCATGAGCACGGCGGCCCACCCCATCGAGTATCAAACTGATTTTGCCAACCCCAATGTGGTCAAGGTGGTGCTGGACGCTCATCAGCGCGCCCTTTATTTTTCGCGCGCGCCCATCCCTTGGTGGCGCGATGGCCCCGCCCCTGCTACACCAGCCACCGGCGATGCCCAACCCCTGCGCCACATCGGCCTGTATGGATACCGCGCAGGTTTCCTGGCTCAATTCCCACAATTGAGCGCCAGCCCGCTGGAAACAGTGGAATCGTTGGAGCAACTGCGCGTGCTTTGGCATGGTCACCGCATCGCCGTGCACGTCACGCCCCATGCCCCCGGGGCAGGTGTCGACACACCTGAAGACTTGGCAAGGGTGCGCGCTTTGCTGGCGACCTGAGGGCCAGAACAGACCATTGGCGTGTTCGCATGGGCCTGCTTCGTGCTCCATGCGACACAATGGCGAACGAAGGCCTCCACCAGGCCTCGTGGCGCACCAAGTGGGGGCAACCCGCGCTGGTGCGCAAGGTGCGCGTGATATCCTCTCGCGCTTAGTTGCGGTCACCATCTGGTCACAAACCGATGGTTGATCACCGGATACCGAGGAGCTACATGAAACTGATCCTGTTGGGCGCCCCCGGCGCCGGTAAGGGCACCCAAGCCGCGTTTCTTTGCCAGAAGTACGGCATCCCCCAGATTTCCACGGGCGACATGCTCCGAGCGGCTGTCAAGGCAGGCACTGAGCTGGGCTTGGCCGCCAAGAAGGTGATGGACGCAGGCGGTCTCGTCAGCGACGACATCATCATCGGCCTGGTCAAAGAGCGCATCACGCAGGCCGATTGCGCCAATGGCTTTCTGTTCGACGGCTTCCCCCGCACCATCCCTCAGGCAGACGCCATGAAGGCTGCCGGCGTGAAGATCGACGTCGTGCTGGAAATCGACGTGCCTGACGCCGCCATCATCGAGCGCATGAGCGGCCGCCGTGTGCACGTGGCTTCGGGCCGCACTTACCACGTCAAGTTCAACCCGCCCAAGGCCGACGGCAAAGACGACGTCACTGGCGAAGAGCTGATCCAGCGCGCCGATGACCAGGAAGACACCGTGCGCAAACGCCTGCAGGTCTATCACGACCAAACCCAGCCGCTGGTGAGCTACTACAGCCAGTGGTCGGCAACCGGTGACGCCGCGGCCCCCAAGTGCCGCAAGATCGCCGGCATCGGCACGGTGGACGAAATCACATCGCGTGCCCTGGAAGCCCTGGCTTCCTGAAGCATGTCTGGTTCGGCCTTGGCCTGAACCGACCCAAGGCCCCGCCCCGGCGGGGCTTTTTGTTTTACGCTCGCTGTTGTGATCCCCTCGTCGTTCATTCAGGACCTGCTGGCCCGCACCGACATCGTCGACATCGTCGGCCGCCATGTCACGCTCAAAAAGGCCGGCATCAACCACAAGGGCCTGTGCCCTTTCCACGGCGAGAAATCACCCAGCTTCATCGTCAGCCCCAGCCGCCAGACCTACCACTGCTTCGGCTGTGGCGTGCATGGCAACGCCATCGGCTTTCTGATGGAACTGACGGGCCAAGGCTTTGTCGAATCGATCCGCGACTTGGCCCAGACCTTGGGCATGCCCGTGCCCGAGGAGCAGCGCAACCCCGAAGAGGCCGAGCGCGCCAAGAAACAAAAGGAAAAGCAACTCTCGCTGACCGATGTGTTGGGCAAGGCCAGCCAGCATTGGCGGGGCGAACTCAAGAAGAGCCAACGTGCCATCCAGTACCTCAAAGGCCGGGGCCTGACCGGCGAGATCGCCGCGCGTTTTGGCATGGGCTATGCGCCTGATGGCTGGAAAGGCCTGGCCAGCGCCTTCCCCAAATATGACGATCCGCTTCTTGTGGAGGCCGGCCTGGTGATCGTCCCCGACGACGCAGGCAAAGAGGGCGAGGAACAGCGCCGCTACGACCGATTCCGCGACCGCATCATGTTCCCGATACGCTCGGTGCTGGGTGAGGTCATCGGTTTTGGCGGGCGGGTGCTGGACAAAGGCGAGCCCAAGTACCTGAACTCGCCCGAAACGCCGGTGTTCAGCAAGGGCAAAGAACTCTACGGCTTGTACGAGGCTCGCAGCGCCTTGCGCAACAAGGGCTACGTCATCGTCACCGAGGGCTACATGGACGTCGTGGCCCTGGCGCAATGGGGCTTCGGCAATGCTGTGGCCACCTTGGGCACCGCTTGCACGCAAGACCATGCCCAAAAGCTGTTTCGCTTCACCGAGCAAGTGGTGTTCAGCTTCGACGGCGATGCCGCCGGGCGCCGTGCGGCGGGCCGCGCCTTGGAGGCTTGCCTGCCGCATGCCACCGACACCCGCCGCATCAGCTTCTTGTTTTTGCCCGCCGAGCACGACCCCGACAGCTTCATCCGCGAAAACGGGCCTGAGGCCTTCGAGGCCAGCGTCAAGCAGGCCGTGCCGCTGTCGCGACAGATCCTGGCCCATGCCGCCACAGACTGCGACCTGGACAGCGCGGAAGGCCGTGTGCGTCTGCTGGCCCAGGCTCTGCCCCTCATCGCTCAATTGCCCGAGGGCGGCCTGCGCGACCAGATCCTGCAAGACCTGGCCAGCCAGGGACGTGCCGATCTGGACGACCTGCGCAAACGCCTGGCCCAAGCCCAACAGCTGGCTCAGGACGGCCCAGGCGGTCGCTTCAAACGTTCGCGTGAAGACCATGGCGGCCCTCACCACGGAGGCAATCACGGCGCCGGAGACCAAGGCCACGCCGGCTATGACGACGGCATGCCGATGGACCTCTCCGAGGCCAATGCCGCGGCCAGCTACGGTGAACCCGACATGGGGATGGACCAGCCCTACGGCCCGTCAGAAGGCGGCTGGCCAGGCAAAAAGGACTGGAAAGGCAAATCCGATTGGAAAGGCAAGGGCGACTGGAAAGGCGGCAAAGGCCGCTGGCGCCAGGGCGG
>JBEANX010000511.1:0-2947 GCA_041165245.1 Pseudomonadota bacterium | reverse complement strand
CTCGACCGCCTCGCTGAAGTACACCGGCCAGGGGCTGTGGCGGATCAGCTTGACCGCTTCGGTGTGAAAATCAGGGTGCAAATCAGACCGGGTGACCAGGGCAATGGCGCTGTCCACCCCGCGCTGTCGGTGGCGCACGGCTTGGGCCCAGCGCAGGCGGCGCAGAGCCACCGGGGCTTCGAACTCACCTTGCTCCAGCGCATGCAGTTGTGCATCGGCCTCGTCCCACGCTTGGCGCTCGAAGAGCAACTCAATGGTCTCGAAAGCCGCAAAACGGTAGGAGGGGTCGAGCACCAGGGCTTTGCGATAGGCCTGGAGCGCCTCTTCGAGCTCGCCCTGAGCACGCAAGGCTTGGCCCAAGTAGCCGTGGCACATGGCGTGAAGCGGTGCCAGGCGAACCAGTGCGCGGGCGGCTTTCTCCTGCTCGTCACGGCGGCCCGCCTCATGGCACCAGTCGGCCAGATCACGCCACAAGGCGACTTGGTCGGGCTCACGCTGCAAGAGCAGCAGCAGGGCCTCAATGGCGGCTTGTGCCTGGCCTTGCGCACGCAAACTGCGCGCCTTGAAAGCCAGCACATGGGGTGGAACGGCCTCGGGCCAAGGCGGTGCCGCCAGAAAGGCGGCGATGTCCTCGTGGCGCCCCTCGGCCAGCCACAGGTTCAGGCGGACATGGGCCATGCCCTCGTTGCGGGGCTCCAGCTGCGCACCGTGGTCGGCCGCCTCAGAGCGGCGTTGAGGCGTGGCGCCAAACTCGGCCACGCGCTGCCAGGCCAGGACATCGCCTGGGCGGCTGGCCGCCACGGCCTCGGCGGTCTGGCTGACCAGTTCAGTCTGCCCCAGGTCCTGAGCGGCTCGGGCCAGCAGGTCCCAGATCCACTTGGCCGCGGGGTCGTGCTGCACGCCCGCCTGGGCGTCTTGCAGGGCCTGAGGCAATCGCTTGGCCATGCAGTGCACCCAAGCGCGCAAGCCCAGCAGGTCCGCATGGTCGGGCTGGCGCAGCAAGGCCTGGTCGAGCACAGGCAGGGCGCGGTCAATGTCGCGGCCCTCATCGCCAATGCTGTCAACGAACATGCGCACAGCCCAAGGCCACCCCGGGCTGAGCCGCAAGGCATGCAGGTAGCTCTCCCGCGCCTCCTCACGCCGCGCCAGCAAAAGCAGGGCCCGTGCTCGCTCGATGGGCAAGCGCGACAGGAGCGGGAATCGCTCGCTGGCCTGATCCAGCACGCGCAAGGCCTCTTCCCCTTGGCCCAGGCGGATGTGCTGCATGGCCAGGGCCGCCCAGGTTTGCCAGAGGTCAGGGCGCCACTGCACGCTTTGGCTCAACCAGTCGAGCAGGGCCTGCGGCTCCAGGGTGCCTGCGGCTTGCTCGTGAAAGGCCAACAAGCCGTCGCCCAAGGTGACCTGATCGACCAAGGCTTGCTGGATGAAGGCCAAGGCTTGCAGGCGGCCTTCGCGGGTGGTCTCCAGATCCACCAGGCTGGACAAGGCGTACTGGTTGTCCACCGTGAGCGTGAGGGCCTGCCGAAAGCCTTGCCGGGCCGATGCCAGATCACCCATGCGCCACTGCACATAGGCCAGCGCTGCATGGCTTTGGGTCACCGTGGGCGACAAGCTGACGGCTGTTTGCGCATGTTCCAGGGCCTCTGGCAGGCGCCTGCCTTTGCCGAGCTTGAAGGCCTTTTCGCGGTGCGTCCAGGCGTCGACCGGGTTGATCGCAAGCATCTGATCCAGCACCTCGGCCTGGGCCTGGGTGTCGTCCTCCGGCACCAGGGACAAGCGAAGGCGTTGCAACTCGAAGTGCTGGGGGTGGCGGCTGGCCACTTCGTGCAGGTATTGCTGAGCCTGCTGCAAACCTTCGCTGCGTGACAGCCATTGCACCACCGTGCGGTGGGCGTCCACATTCAGAGGCTCCAAGCTGGCAACCTCACGCGCCACTTCGACGGCCTCGCACCAGCGCCCTTCGTCACGCAGGAAGAGGGCCTGGCAACGCAGCCAGCTGGTGCGCTTGGCCAAGCTGGAAGCGGCCTGCAAACAGGCCCAGCCTGGGTCGCGCCGGCCATGGCGCAGGTCGACCTCGGCTTTGAACAAGAGCAGCTCTGGATCGAGCGGCCTCAGGCTCAGGGCACGCTCCAGCAGGGCCAGCCCCTCAGCCGTGCGCTCTTGCAGGTCCAACTGCTGAAAGTGGGTGATCCAGGGGCCGGCGGCCAAGGCGCCCAGCCGGTCCACACGATGCGCCAGGTGCGCCATGGCTTGTTCGGTCTGCCCGACCACACGGGCGGCGGCGACATATGTTTCGGCGTGGTACTCGTTGCTGTCCTGCAGGCAGGAGGCGATGCGGTGAAATGGCAAGGAGGCTTCGTGCTGACCCTGAGCCCCATGCGCCAAGGCCAGGGCGTGCCAAGCCGAAGCATCGGTGGGTGCATGCCGCAAAGCGCGGTTGAGCCAGGCTTTGGCCGTGCCCAATGCGCGGCCATCTTCCATCAGGAACTGGGCATGGCGAACGGCCAGCACGGGGTCAAAGCGCGGCTGTGCCATGACCTCGGCCCACCAGGCTTGAACCTGCTCACGGCTGCCCAGCACCGCAAGCAGCCGGGCTTTGGCGAGGGACAAGTTGGCGTCATGAGGGTGCAGCAAGAGCAAACGCTCGGTCAGGGCCAGCACCTCGGCATCGTTGTGGTCGTACGAGGCCAGGGAGCGCTGAGCCACCAAAGTGAGACGGTGTTCGGGGCTCGCCTCGCACATGGGCGCCAGTGCCGACAGGGCGCGCGGGCGGTCATGCTCGGTCAAGGCCAGCACGACGCGGTGTGCGCTGTCCCACAAGGCCATGTCAGGCAAGGGGATGTGGGCGATGCGATGCACCTCTTGCGGCCGCAGCATCAACATGCCCCGCGGGCCGTTGGAAGCCTGGTAGGCAAAGAAAGGCCCGGCCGCAAACTCATTGGCCGAG
>JBEANX010000510.1:0-5689 GCA_041165245.1 Pseudomonadota bacterium | reverse complement strand
AGGCCAGCTTCAACGCAGCCCACCATGCCAAAGGCTGCTGGAGCAGGCACACCAACAAGGGCCACAGCAAGCCCTTCACGCCGCCTTGCAACACATAGAGTGTCTTGCCTTGTTCCTGGATGTCTTCGGCGTCAACCACCGGGTCAGCCCAGCCACGCAAAGCAAATCGGTGCACCTGCACCCCCATGGATTCCAGCGCATGGATCTCACGGCGGATGAAGCTGTGGCTGACCTTGGGGTATTGGTTGATGAAGTAGGCGACGTTCATGAGGCTCGTTGGCAATGCTTACTTGTACTCAATGAGTGAATGGGCTCTGCCAGACAGGCGCGAACGGTAAAACTGAAGCGCACCCTGAGCTTCGGCAAATTTTCCGATCACCATGTAAACAGCCCGGCGCAGGCTGCGGTACCTGAAGCCAAGCCGAGCAATTTGCAGAAGGTAGATGCAGAAAAAGAGCGCAAAGGCTGGGTGCAGCCAACTGGCAAGAAAGATCGCCAAGGGCAGAGCCAGCCCCCATGTCAACGCCCGCCGGGTTTCGCCCTTCCAATGCTTGGTGGGGCCTTGCCCATGCAGTGCATGGCCTTGGGCGAATGCATGGCCAGCACGCTTGGTGCGCTGCCACCATTGGCGAAAATGAAAGATGGCTGCGTCATGCAGCGTCATTTCCGCGTCTAAGCGGAATATCTTCCACCCTGCGGCCCGAAGCCTCACGCAGAGCTCGGGCTCTTCCCCCGCGATCAGGTCCTCCCTGAACCCGCCAACCGTCTGAAAGGCAGCGGCTGACATCAGCGCGTCACCGCCGCAATAATCGGCTTCGCCAACTGGGGTGTCCCACTCCATGTCGCACCACTGGTTGTAGATCGAGTTTTCTGGGTGCGATTCCCTGCGCCTGCCTGTGGCCACCGCGAAGGCTTCATTCTGGGTAAGGAATGTGAGCGCAGCGTCCAGCCAGCCGGCTTGCAAGGTGCAATCACCGTCCAGAAACTGCACGAAGCGCAACTCTGGATGAAGGGCCCAAAGCTTGTTGAAGCCCGCATTGCGTGCGCGAGCGGCCGTGAATGGGATCGTCATGTCCAACTCAACAACCGTCACGCCCATGGCCTGCGCATGGGCCACAGAGCCATCGGTGGAGCCTGAATCGACGTAAACCACATGGCGCAACTGCTTGCAGACAGAGGCCAGGCAATTGACCAACCGCTGGCCCTCATTCCTGCCAATGATGACAGCGCCGATCGCTTCGGTGGGAGGAGGTGCTTGTGACGTCATTTCTTTGAAAGAGCAGCTCGGGCTGCAGAGGGCGCCTTCGGTTGGATCTGCATCACAGAGAATGCCGAACACAGCCCAACCACCATCCACAGCACGGTGGGCACAAATGAAATCGGGCTGACAGAAACGATCATCAGCAAGATGCCGACCAGTGTGGCGGCCAAAGAAATGCCCAAAGCGCGCTCATCGACATGGTCTTTCAGGCGTTTGACCTGCTGAACCACCGCGAGCAATGCCTTCAACAAAAACGCCAGGTAGAAGGTCAAGCCGACCATGCCATTGTCCAGCGCAACCATGATGTATGTGTTGACAATGTCAACGATGCCTTGGCCCTGGATCATCTCTTGCATTTCGGGCGTTTCCATGTAGTTTTCAGAGCCAAACCACATGTTTCGCTCGATCACCAGCACCGAATTGTCGAAAAGCTTTTGCCGATACGTTGCATTTTCAGAGTCAACCTTGCCCACAAATGGCAGCAGGTTGACAAGGCGCTCACCTTGGGGCGTGAAGCTTGCGGCATATACCAAGAACACTGCCACAAAAGCGACCTTCAAAACCTTCGCGGTTTGTTTGCCTTGCAACCATGAGTGAGCAATAAACATGGCCAGAAAGCCCAGCCAAGGGCCCCGAGACAAGCTGGCAAAAAACCCAAAACAAAGTGCAAGAAAGACCACCTTCTTGCTGGTGCCGCCGGGCACAAGCCGAGACACATACAGCCAAAGGCCCAGCGCAACGGCGGCCACATAGCCCATCACGATGGCTTGGCCTGTGCTGGCAGTGGCTCGCAACATGCCATCCCGTGGCAGGTAAGTGGAAAGGGGCCATTCATAGCCAAGTGCAGAAATCAGGCCCATGTATAAATTCCAGTGCCTCAGGAATTCGAAAGAGGCCATCACGCTCAAAAATGCCACCGACCCGCAAAAGGCGCCGAGGATGAGCCGGAAATCTTCCATGGTTCGGGCAGCTCTGCTGAAGGCATAGTAAGGAATGCCAAAATCAAGCAGCAGGCAGAAGATTCTCCGGATCGAATTGGTGGCATTTTGCTCTCTGGTTTGCAAAACAGCTAAAAGCACAAACAGGGCCACGAATGTTTTGTCGCCAGGGTGCTTGAGCAGCCCGCTGTGAGCGTTGCGGCCTAGGCGCGAGATGGCTGGAACCAGCAGCAGCAAAGTCAGCAGGCGGGTGTTGGTCAGTTCGAACAAATATGTCACGCCACCGAAACCCGGCACTTGCGGCCCTGCAGGGGGAACGGCAAACATCAGCACGCAGAACAAGGCGCAAAGCTGGGCAGAAGGCGCAGTCTTGAAGCGCACCTGCACGAAAACGCCTGTCAGCAAGGCATAAACCCAGAAACTGTGGCTCAGAAAAGCGAACGCTGTGATCCAAAACCAAGCAGGCAGCAACTGCCGCAGCCCCCCCCCACCCACGGGGGAAAAGACCCGACTCAAGGCAGGCCACAGCGAGGCTGACAGCAAAACGACGAATGCGAAGGCTCTGAGGTGCTCCGGCATGGGGCAAAAGTGTTAGTCTGCGAAGCTGCGCAGGGTCTCCAAAAAGGGGCGGCGCAGTCATGCGTGAAGTCAATCAACCGGCCGTAAAGAGGCTCAATGCTACAGCTACTTAGAGAAGTTTATGGAACTTTAAGTTCAACGCGTCGCTGGCAACTCCTCGCTGTCTTGGTACTGATGCTCATTGGGGCCGCTGCTGAAATGTTCACGATCGGCGCCGTGGTGCCTTTCCTTGGAATGTTGGTGAAGCCGCAAATGCTGGATCAGCACCCCGGGATCGTGGCTTTTCTTGCGGCACTGGCTGAAATCTCGGGTTGGGACCGGCTGAAGGCATCGGTGGCAGTTTTCTGTGTGATTGCCACCATCACCGCTGGCTTGCGCCTGTTGCTGAATTGGGCCGGGCAGCGCTACGTGTTTGCAGTGGGGGCAGATTTGGCGAAGGAGCTTTATTCCATCACGCTGCGCCAATCGTATCTGTACCACATGAGCCGCAACAGCGCAGAAACCATGGCCTCCATTGACAAGGTGGGGCAATTGGTCATGGGGGTGATGGTGCCCTGCATGCAGGCCCTGATCGCGCTGGTCATGGTGTTGACCATTTTCTCCGCGATGCTTTGGGTGAATGTGGGCGCCTCGCTCAGCACGGCCTTGGTGTTTGGCGGGATGTACCTGGTCATCAATCTGCGTGCCAAAAAGATACTGCATGCAAACGGGAAAATCATTTCCGAAAATGCAACACAGAAATTCAAAGCCTTGCAAGAGGGCTTGGGTGGCATTCGCGATGTGATCCTTTCGAGGAGTTATGACATCCATGTCAATAACTTCTCTGTGGCTGACCGGAAGCAACGAACGGCCCAAGCCATCAATGCCGTGCTTGCCGCTTCCCCCAAGTATTTGGTGGAAAGCGTGGGCATGATCATGATCGTGCTCATGGCCTATTACATGACCATGCAAGACGGCGTGGAGCAAGCCATCGCCACGCTGGGCGTGCTGGCCATCGGTGCACAACGCTTGTTGCCATACATGCAGACCTTGTATGGCAGTTATGCGTCAGCCAAAGGCAACTTGCCAGCGTCGCAAGAGGTCATGAGGCTGATCCACCTGCGCGACACCCAATTGTCTGCAGAGGTCTCGAGCCCCGTCAGCCACTTCTCGGGTTTGGCCAGCATCGAAACTCAAGGGGTGTCCTTCAGCTATGACAGCAATCGCCAGATCCTCTCGGGTGTGGACTTGGTGATCCGCTCGGGAGAGCGGGTGGGCTTGGTGGGGGTGACAGGGGGCGGCAAGAGCACGCTGATCGACATCCTCACAGGCTTGGTGGGCCCGCAGCACGGGAGGGTGTTGGTGGACGGCATTGAGTTGAATGAGCGCAACATTCCCGAATGGCAGCGCAACATCGCTTATGTGCCCCAGAGCATCTTTTTGCTCGATGCCAGCATCGAGGAAAACATCGTGCTCGGTGGTGGGCAAGGTGTGGACGCCGCCAGGTTGAAGCGCGCACTGACCTTGTCACAACTCGACGAGGTGGTTGAAAAACTGCCCGCTGGCCTGCAAACCAGGGTCGGCGAGCGTGGTGTTCAGTTGTCTGGGGGGCAACGCCAACGCATTGGCATTGCGCGTGCTTTGTACCGTGAGGCCAAGATGCTCGTGCTTGACGAAGCCACCAGCGCCCTGGACAGCGAGACCGAGAAGAAGGTCATGGAAGGCATCTACCAACTGCGCTCTGACATGATCATTTTGATGATCGCGCACCGGCTCAGCACCCTGGATCAATGCACGGCGATCTATGAGGTGGGTGGGGGCGGGATCCGGGCGACCCAGCTCTGATGCCTGCATGTTTGATCAAATGACGAATTGGAATGTTTCGCATGGGTGAGAAAATCAAACTGACGAGCGATTTTGGCGTCTTGACACTGGCCACGCGTGGTGATTACCTCAAGGCCATTGGGCTTGCCTTGTCACTTCGGGTTTCAAACCCAGGTGTGCCCACTGCCGTGGCCTGCCACCCTGATTTGTTCCCCTTGTTGAAGCCCTATTTCAACCATCTGGTTGAAGAGGTCAAGGGCTTGAAAGGTTTTGCTCACAAGGTGTTTCTTGATCAATACACGCCTTTCAAGCAAACCTTGTTTCTTGATTCTGATGTGTTGGTGTTTCAAGAACTTCGCCCTCACATTGAATTGTGGCCCCACCAGCCCTACACGGCTTGTGGGGTGATGAAGCGTGAAGGCGTCAGTTTGTTTGGCTTGCGTCGCGAGCCGGTGCTCAAGCGCCTGAATGTGAGCGAAATGGTTTGCATTGACGGTGCAGGGCACGCTTATTTTGAAAAGCCCGCTTGCAAAGCTGTGTTTGAGCGCGCTCGTCATGTGACCGAGCATTATGCCGAATATGGTGGAGGCGCTGTTTATGCAGACGAGGACGCCATGAACATTGTCATGACAGAAATGGCAATGAGCCCAGCACCGTACAACTCATTTTTCTCAAGGTACGTCTCTGCAAAGCCTGGCACCTTGCAGATGGACGCCAGCAAGGGTATTTGCAAATTCGTTGCTGCTGACACCGGTAAAGATTTTTCGCCATGCATGATGCATTTTGCATCGGATGAAGCACCCCTTGCATACGGGTATCAGCTTCGTGATCTTTATTCAAAGTTCAACGCCCCTGGCTCTGGGCTTTGGAAAATGGTTTTTGGGGACATTTACAAAAGCCAAGTGAAGCCCAAAGCGAGGCGCTTTGTCAGAGACCGCGCACCTTGGTTGTTTCAAATGATCAAGAAAAAATAACCTTGATCAACATGGTTTCGCCGTTGGTGAGCGGTCTTCTGGTTCTTGGTTTGGGGTGTTTGGGGTCAAGAAAATGATTGATGTGCTTGTCGTGAACTACAACACAGCCCATTTGCTGGGGGAAATGTTTGAGG
>JBEANX010000509.1:0-8517 GCA_041165245.1 Pseudomonadota bacterium | reverse complement strand
GAAGCGGCCAGGGCCAGGTCGAGCGTGGTCTCGGCCAGATGGGTCATGGCCAGGGTCACCTCGGCCTGGGTGGCGCCGGCCTCGATGTCCAGCACGGCCAGGCGCTCCAGCACCAGTTGGCGGGCCACGCGCAGGGCCGAAGCCAAAGGCCGCCCGCCGGCCAGCAAATGGCTGATCAGTGAATCGATGAGCGACTGAAGCGGCACGCCGGGGTGCTCGGTGAGGAACCACAAGCGCTCCTCGGCATAACGGCGGCGGATGCGCTGCACGTAACGCGAGTGGTCGGCGCGAGCCATCTCAGGCGGCACGGCGCCCTCATTTGTGACAGCCGCGTGAATGTCAGCCATGAGCCAGCAACACGGTTGTGCTAGGGTGACAGGCTGTCGACCTGACAGGCTGTAGTGAGTTCAGGTCCGACCGATGACTGCGCTGTTTCATGCCAAAAATCTCTCCCGCGCCCGGCCACGGTGCACCCGCCATCACCGATGTCCCTGCGATCAGGCCCCGAACTGGGCGGCTGATCTGGGCCACGGTGCGCGGGGCTGTGGGCCTTGCCCTGGCTCTGGCCGCACTTGCGGCTGGCGCCTGGTGGCTGCTGTTGACCCAAATTGTGCCCAAAATCGATCACTGGCGTGAACCGATGGCACAACAAGCCACTGCTGCGCTCGGGGTGCCCGTCAAAATCGGGCAAGTTCAGGGCCGTGCGGTGGGCTGGGTGCCCGAGTTAACCCTGCTCGATGTGCAGTTGCTGGACGCTGGTGGCAGGGTGGCCTTGAAGCTGCCGCAGGTCACGATGCGGGTGTCGGCCGCTTCCCTTTGGCCCATCTCACTGTGGCGGCGTGAACTGCACATGGAATCGCTCACCCTGGTGCGCCCACAGCTGGTCGTGCGCCGCGACACCCAAGGCAAGTTGCATGTGGCAGGCCTGGAGATCGACCCCAACAAAACCAAGGGTGACGCCAGCCCCGCTTTGGATTGGCTGCTCGATCAAGCCCTGATCCGCATTGACCAAGGCAGCATCACCTGGGTGGACGAATGGCGCAAAGCGCCCGCCCTGCAGCTCACGGGTGTGGACCTGGCCTTGAAAAACAGCACGGGCCTGGCCAAACGCGTGCATGAGTGGCGCCTGGCGGCCACACCGCCAGCAGCCTTTGGCAAGCGCTTCACAGCCCAAGCCAACTTGAGCCAAGCGCGCTGGCAGCGTGGCACCCACGGCCAAAGCGCCGATGGAGAACCACTCGACTGGCGCACCCGCTGGTTGGGCCAGATGACCCGCGCCAGCAACTGGCACAGCTGGTCAGGCACGGCAAACATTGACTTGCCATGGGTGGATGTGCAGTCGCTCAAACACCATGCCAGCCTGCCCTTCGACGTGCAAGGCGGGAACGGCCGCATTGCCTTGACGCTCACCGTGAAGAACGGCCAGCCAGAACACCTGGCGTTGGACGCCGACGTGAAAGACGTGGGCATGCGCCTGGCCAGCCAGCTGGCGCCACTGGCCTTCAAATCAGTTGCAGCCCACATCGAGGCCCAACACGAGCCCACCCGCACCACCTTGCAATGGCAGGGCCTGCGATTTGAAACCGACGATGGCTTGCGGTGGCCCTCAAGCCAGGCCCGCCTGAGTTGGGAACATGCCCCCGCCAAGCCCCCTGCCCCTGGCGAAGTTCCCGTGCTGCTGCCCGAGCTGCACGGCGAAGCCTGGACCCAAACCCTCGGCGGCCAGATCGAGGTGGACCGTCTGGATCTGGCCCTGCTGGCCCGCCTGGCCGACCGCGTACCTCTGGGCCAAGGCCTGCGGGAGCAGCTTGGCAAGTTGGCCCCGTCCGGCATTGCCACGGGCATCAAACTGGCCTGGCAAGGGCCCGCCAGCGCGCCCAAGACCTATCAGGCCAGCGGCCAGCTCAAAGGCATGAGCTGGGCCGCCACGAGCGAACACCCTGGCGCCTCAGGCGCCGAGCTTGATTTCAAAGCCCATGAGCGCGGCGGCGAAGCCTCTGCCACTTTGAGCCAGGGCTGGCTGGAGTTCCCCGGCGTGTTTGACGAGCCTCGCATCCCAGTGGGTCAGCTCAAGGCCAAGCTGCAATGGCAGCTCACGCCACAGGCACAAGGGTTGCCACACATTGGGCTCGACATCAAAGAGGCACGCTTCGCCAACGAAGACGTGGAAGGCACGCTGAACGCGCGCTGGCAGACGGGCCCAGGCCAGGGCGTGGGCCAAGGCGCACGCTACCCAGGGCAATTGAAGATGCAAGGCATGCTGCTCAAAGGCAAGGGCGAACGCGTGTGGCGCTACCTGCCCTCCACCATGCTGGTGGATGCCCGCCATTACGTGCGTGACGCCGTGCGCAGCGGCCACACCACCAACGCCAGCTTCGAGGTCGATGGTGATTTGTGGGACTTCCCCTTCAAGGAAGACGTGGGCGGCAAGTTCCGCGTCAAGGTGCCCCTGGAAGATGTGACGCTGGACTACGTACCCTTTGTCAAGCCAGCACCCGCCGGCGCGCCGCCTACGCCCTACTGGCCCCCTTTCAGCCAGATGTCAGGCCTGTTGATTTTCGAAGGCCAGCGTATGCGCATTGAAGACGCCAGCACCGTCATCGGTGGGGTGGGCACAGGCAAGTACAGGCTGAGCAAGGTCAGCGCCGTGATCGATGACCTGGGCAACGGCCACCCGGTGCTCAGGGCGCAAGGCCAGGGCCAAGGCCCGCTGGACGACCTGTTGCGATATGTGGGCATCTCCCCCATCGACACCTGGACAGACCGCGTGCTGTCAGAGGCCCAGGGCAAGGGCGATGCCACTTTGAACCTGAGCATGGAAGTGCCCCTCAACGAAGTGGTGAAATCCAAAGTCAAAGGCCAGGTCAGCATCAGTGAGAAGGACACCGCCAGCCTGAAGCTGGGGCCCCAAGTGCCTTTGATGACGCAAGTGCGCGGTGCGATCCAGTTCACGCAAGACACCCTCAAGGTGCAGGCCCTGACCAAGGTGTGGGGCCAAGATTTCAAGATCAACGGCGAGCGCGACGCCCAAGGTGTGCCCCGTTTTGCGGCCAGCGGCGTGGTCAGTGGAGAAGCCTTGCGCAGCGCGGTCGACTGGCCGGCCATGGTGCAGCTGGGGCAGTACGTGAGCGGGCAGACACCCGTGGTGGTCACCGTGGCCTTGACCCGAAACAAGGCGGCCAGCGGCCCGCCTGGCACGGTGAGTGGCACGGCGCAAAAAGCCACCAGCAATGCGCGCCCTGAGTTGCAGATCAACAGCACCTTGCAAGGCCTGGCCTTGCGGCTGCCTGCGCCCTTGAACAAGCCTGCGGACGAGGTCTGGCCGCTCAAGCTCACCCACCGCGGCGAAGGCGCTGACACGCGCTTTGACCGCCTGATGCTGGAGCTCGGCGGCCCTGCCCAGATCCTGGCCGACTACAAACGCGATGTGAGCGGTGCACAGCCCAAGGTACGTCAGGGTGTGATCAGCATCGTGCAAGGCACGGGCGGCACAGCCCCCTTGAGCACGCTTGATAAGGTCACAGGCCGCATGGTGGTGCCGCAACTCGATGTGGACGCCTGGCAGCAGGTGATGGACACCCTGAAGGCAGCCCCCGTGGCCACTGGCATTGGCAGCACCCAAGCAACGAGCGCACAAGCAACAGGTACGCACAGTGCCAACAACAGCGATGGCCTGGACGGCTACTTGCCCGACACGTTCTCGCTCAAAGCAGGCACCCTGAGCTGGCGCCAGCGCAGCTTCAAAGATGTGAATGTCACGCTCAGCCGCCCCACAGCGCAAGCCTGGCATGCCGTGATCGACGCGCCCTTGATGGCTGGCGTGGTCGACATCAAACCCGAGGGTGATGCCAACAAGGTGGTGGCACGCTTGAGCCGACTCTCCGTACCCGCCGCCGAGGCCGAGGCCCTGGAAGACCAGGCCGCCCAACAGATGCTCACGCCCGAGCCCGCCAACGTGCCGGCGCTGGACATCGTGATCGACCAGTTTGATTGGCGCGGCATCCCCCTGGGCAAGCTGGAGGTCGAGGCCAACAACCGCCTGGTCGCGGCGCCCGGCAACACCCCGCTGACCGAATGGCGCCTGAGCAAGTTCAAGCTCAGCTCTGCGGATGCGCAACTGCAGGCCCAAGGCAACTGGGCCGCGCTGGGCGCGCAAGCTGCGGCTGCAGCACCCACCCGCAAAGGCCAGAAACTGCGCCACCGCGCAGCGTTCAAGTTTGCGCTCGACCTGCAAAACACCGGCACCATGCTGAGTCGGCTGGGCCTGCCGCAAACGCTCAAGGGCGGCAAAGGCAAAGTCTCAGGCCAGGTCTCGTGGATGGGCTCACCGCTGGAACCTGACGCCGCCAGCCTCAGCGGCGACGTGAAAGTGGCCCTGGAGGAAGGCCAGTTCCTCAAGGCCGACCCGGGCATTGCCAAGCTGCTGGGCGTACTCAGTTTGCAATCGCTGCCCCGCCGCCTGAGCCTGGACTTCCGCGATGTGTTCCAGCAGGGCTTTGCGTTTGACCGTGTCGATGGCGACGTGAAGATCAACCAGGGCCTGGCCGAGACCCGCAACCTGCGCATGCGCGGCGTGCAAGCCGTGGTGCTGATGGAAGGCCAGGCCGACCTGGCGCAAGAGACGCAGAACCTGCGTGTGTTTGTGGTGCCCGAGATCAACGCGGGCACGGCCTCGCTGGCCTATGCCGCCATCAACCCGGCCATTGGCTTGGGCACCTTCATCGCCCAAGTGCTGCTGCGCAAAACGGTGGTGGAGGCCAGCACCCGCGAGTTCACCATCAAAGGCTCATGGGCCGACCCGCAGGTCGAGCAGGTCAAAAAGACCTCGGTGCCCGCCATGGAAGGCGAGCCACCAACTGCTGCTGCATCGGCGCCAAGTACCACGGCGCCAGCGGCCTCAGGCTCAAAGTGAGCCAAACACCTTCTTGAGGATGGCGCTGCCCGTGCCCACCGGATCTTGCCGGATGGCGCGCTCTTGCTCACCAATGATCAGGAAGAGGCCATCGAGCGCCTTGCCCGTGACGTACTGCTGCACATTGGCTTGCTCACCCTTCAGGAGGCCCATCTTGGAGGCTTTGCCGGCCACGTCGTTGTAGCGCTTGGCCAGCGAGAGGCGGTCGACCACCTTGCTGACGACGGGCAGGAACTGGCCCGTCAAAGGCTCACGCGTCTTGCCTTCAAAAAAGCTGGTGACTGAGGTGTCACTGCCCTGGATGATCTGCTGCGCGTCCCCCACCGACATGCCCTTGATGGCTGACCTGAGCAGGGGCAGCGCCATGGGCAGTAGCGCGCCAGATATTTTGATCCAGCGGCACGTTTAGTTTGATCCACCCATTTTCGTGAAAAAAGCCCGTCAACCGGCGTTCGAAGTCCGGTCGACGGGCAATTGATCACGGTTTGAAGTTGGTGATCAGCACCTCACCAACCTGTTGCCCCTTGGTCGCATTGATGCTGTAGCGAGTCTTGATCGCCTCAATGTTGAAGTTGGCGAACACCTCACGCACCTCCGGGCGGTCATTCAGGCTCAGGACGAACTTCCCCTTGATGCCGTCGAGCTGGCCAGCCAGGCGCTGGAAGTCATCCCGGCTGAAGATGCCCACCCCGTAGTCCGACTCGCAGCCCCAGTAAGGCGGGTCCACATAGAACAGCGTGCCTGGGCGGTCATAGCGATCAATGACCTGGCTGTATGGCTTGTTCTCGATGAACACCCTGCAGAGCCGCAAATGGGCTTCGCTGAGGTCTTCCTCCACCCGTAGCAGGTTGAGCCTGGAGGGGCCGCTGGCCGCGATCCCGAAGCTTGGGCTGCGTACCTTGGCCCCAAACGATGTCTTAGCCAAGTAATAGAACCTGGCCGCACGCTGGATGTCAGTCAGCGTGTCAGCCGGGGTCTGGAGGAAGCGGTCGAACTCATCCCTGGCCACCAGCATCCACCTGAACTGGGCGCACAGCTCAGCCAGGTGGTGCTTCACGCAGCGATACAGATTGACCAGCTCGCTGTTGATGTCGTTGATGATTTCCACCTTCGACTCTGGTTTTTTAAAGAGCACCCACGCTGCGCCTGCGAAAACCTCGCAGTAGCAGTCGTGGTCAGGGAACCTATCAATGATCCGGTCGGCCAGCTTGCTTTTGCCACCCAGCCACGCCAGAGGGCTTTTCTTGTGCGTCGTCTCTTGATTCACTTGAATCTCCAAGGTCCGACGCTCTGGGGCGTTCTGGTGGGGGGCTCGGGGCCCTCAGGTCATTGAGCGTGCGGCAGCGGCCACACTTGATTTGCAATCTCACGTACTGGCCAACAGCCAATTTCCGGTCACAGTGACCGCAACGAATCGTTTCCACAGACAACACCCCTACAATCCGCCCCGCCTGTACAGGTGGCAGGGCCCTGGGCCAAGTCCGCAGCGCGTATGCGGGGGAGGCGGGTCCGACGGTGCTACAACACCTTAGGACTCGCCCTGTTCTTATTGCGCCTTCAGCTTGAAGTTGAGCTTGAACTGGGACGCCAGCCTGCATAGGCCTTGATGCGCCCCTTCGTGTAGTTGATGTAGGGCAGCTTGATCTTGCTGCCCATCACCATCGTGAAGCTCCACACGAATCCGCCGCCCTCCAACTGGTGGTCATCACCGTGAGGGCCACAAACCAGGCGTTCCTTGTCGGCTACGCCCAGCACATAGAAGGTCAGGTTGTGAGCGGGGTTCCGGAACCACCACTTGATTGCGGTCTTGCGGTCCGTCTTACGCTGAGGGTTCCAGTTCGCATCACCATAGAACCCATCATCTTCATTGCCAAACAGCGCCCACAGCAGGCCCCGCTTGTTGCTTGCAGGGATGGTGCGTCGAGCAGCTCGGTGGACACAGATCATGGTCATGCTCCTTTGATTGAAAACGCTGGCTGGCCCAGGGCCAGACAAACTTCTGCTGGTGCAGGCATTGCAGGCAAAGTGTTAGGGGGAGCCCAACCAACAGCCTGCAGCCAGCGAACCGTGAAGGTGCTGCACACCAGGCCACCACGGTCTGCGGGCGGGCGAATGCCGAACAGCAGCCTCAGGCCAATTCGAACCAAGTCCATGACGCTGTAGGCAATCGGGGCCTCGGTCATCTGGTCGAACGAATCCTCCAACACATGAGGTGCTGGGCAGCGGTATACGTCGACCTGGCAGCCGAGCGCGACATGCTGAGACAGCGGACGCAAGACGTTGTGACGGCCATCCATCTCGACACAGAACAGGCGCCCTGCATACCACCAGGCAACGCCCATGTGTGTGACAGCGGATGCGTCGCCGAGTCCGCCAAGACGCTGTACAGCGCGAGTGATGAAGGGCAGAACACCATGACCGCGAATGGCCAACACGTCGCCGTGATTGATGACCGAACGAGCAGTTTGATATCTCATGCTCACTCTCCGAACGCCTTTGGCCAGCCAGCAGAGATGTCGTAGCTGGACGGGTCGGCACAGGCTTCAAGCGCGATGCGGTGCGTTTCAGCAGCAGCGAAGATGGCGATGTCAGACGCGGCAGCCGCAGCGAAGATCTGCTGCGCCAGTTGCTGTGTCATCACGACGGTGGTGCCGTCCATGGTTTTCCACGGCGTGTTGGCTGGGATGTTCGCGCCCAACATGACCAGGCCCATTTGCTGGGTGCGGCTGAAAGTGTCGGAGTGGAACCACTTGGCGCCGACCTTGAAGCCGCCTGACTGGATGCGGCGGTCGCGTTCGGATTTGATTGCGCCGACCTTGTTGATACGGATCTCTGCCTCAGTCGCCACAGCGCCAGGCTGCACGACGATTCGCCCTTGGATCACCTTAATTACCGATGTAGCAGGGCGATTCGAGGCTGCTTCGAACTCTTCTCTGGAGACGTCAACCAGGTCGCCTGGAAGATCTCCATACTCGATCTCACTTGGATAAAAACATCCGGTCGCTGCACTGAATTTCATGTCGGCCCCTCAATATCCAATTGCCATGTATCGATAATTCCCCGTCTCACCGCCTGCGTTGCTACCAGCCAGACGGAATGCACCAATCGTGAAATTGGTTGCATTCCAGGTCAGGACGCTGAGCCCACACTCGGAGCCTTCGTTTTGATCGCCTCCGCAACCAGCGACAGAAAGACAGCCAGTCGGGAACGCGATTGGGAACGCTGCCAGGGTTGAACTCAAATTGCCCGCCGCTGATCCTGGTCCATTGAATGAGGCTGTGCCCCACTGAAGAATCAAGCCTCCGGGCAGCTTCTGATAGCCGCTTGCAGCTCTTGATTGATTTGAGCCCTGGAAGGCAGAAAACAAAGTGGCCGGGGTGAGCGCTTTATTCCCAATGCTCAAGCCCTGCGCCTCTGCTGTCGAGGCGAACCCCAGCACACCCGTCGCAGGGTTCTGCAGCACCCACCTATCCAACGTCAGGTCGTACTGCAACTCCAGCCAGTGCCCCGCCCCGGCAATGTCACCAGCAGCCAGTGCCAGGCCGTTGCCCTTGACGATGGCCTTGGCCGCGATGGTGCCGTTGTTCGGCGTGAACGTCGGTGTG
>JBEANX010000508.1:0-4861 GCA_041165245.1 Pseudomonadota bacterium | reverse complement strand
TGGTCGTGCCCGCAACCAGGGCCGTGCACATGGGGTGCTGTTTGTCCCTTGATTGGAATGTTCAAGGGCTTGCCGCGAACTGGACTTGCGGTCGCAGCAGGGGGCTGGCCGTGGTCATTGGCATGACCGTGTGCGTGGTCGCTTGAGCGGTCATGGCCGCAGCCTGGTCCATGCACATGGGCCTGGGTCACTTGCGTCACGCCAACTGCTTGAGCGTGCTCATGACCGTGATGGTGATCGTGGTCATGCGCATGGCCGTGGCCACCTGCGGCATAAGCCCCACCTTCTGGTTCGAAGGCCACGTGGGCCTCTTTCACCGTCAGGTGCATCGCGCGCAGCATGTCTGCGAGCACGTGGTCTGGCTCGATCTTGAGGTGATCGGGCTTGAGCTCGATCTGCACATGGCGGTTGCCCAAGTGGTAGGCCGCCCGCACCAAGTCAAACGGTGACCCGTGCGCAGCGCAAGGTGTGATCACCAACACCGGTTGCGGTGCTGCGTTGACCCGCACCATCGAGCCATCTTCGGCCACCAGCACATCGCCACCGCGCACCAAGGTGCCACGGGGCAAAAAGATGCCGAGCTGGCGCCCTTGGCTGTCGATGGCGTCAAAACGGCTTTTCTGGCGAACATCCCAGTCGAGTTCGATGGTGGCGGCTCGCTTGAGCAGCACGGAGGCCAGGCCCTGGCCTTGTGGGAGGAGTTTGTTGACGGTCAGCATTCAGCCAGTGTCTGTCAAAACAGGAAGTAACGCTGCGTCATGGGCAACTCTTTGGCCGGCTCGCAGGTGAGCAGCAAGCCGTCGGCACGCACCTCATAGGTCTGCGGGTCGATCTCCATCACCGGCATGTAGTTGTTGAGGACCATGTCGGCCTTCTTCACCCTGCGGTTGCCCCGCACGCCCACCACCTGCTTGTTCAGGCCGTATTGCTGGTGCATGCCCGACTGAATGGCCACTTGGCTCATGAAGGTCAGCGAGCCACGGTGCAGCGCACCACCAAAGGCTCCGAACATGGGGCGGTAGTGCACCGGTTGGGGCGTGGGGATCGACGCGTTCGGGTCGCCCATGGCCGCACTGGCAATGAAGCCGCCCTTGAGGATCAGGCTGGGTTTGACGCCAAAAAAGCCGGGCTTCCAAATCACCAGGTCAGCCCACTTGCCCACCTCGATGCTGCCCACCTCATGGGCCACGCCATGCGACAGCGCCGGGTTGATCGTGTACTTGGCGATGTAGCGTTTGACACGGCCATTGTCGTGGCGGTCTGGATCACCGGCCAGCTTGCCGCGCTGGGCCTTCATCTTGTGGGCCGTCTGCCAGGTGCGCATGATGACTTCGCCCACGCGGCCCATGGCCTGCGAGTCAGAGCTGAACATGCTGATGGCGCCCAGGTCATGCAGCACGTCCTCGGCCGCGATGGTCTCGCGGCGGATGCGGCTCTCGGCAAAGGCCAGGTCTTCGGCAATGCTCGCATCGAGGTGGTGGCACACCATCAGCATGTCGAGGTGCTCGTCCACGGTGTTGACCGTGTAAGGCATGGTCGGGTTGGTGGAGGAGGGCAGGAAGTTGGCCTCACCCACCACACGCATGATGTCTGGCGCATGGCCGCCCCCAGCACCCTCGGTGTGGAAGGCGCACAGCGTTCGGCCTTTGGTGGCCGCCATGGTGTCTTCCACAAAGCCTGACTCGTTGAGCGTGTCGCTGTGAATGGAGACCTGGGTGTCGGTTTCTTCGGCCACGCTCAGGCAGCAGTCGATGGCCGAGGGCGTGGTGCCCCAGTCTTCATGCAGCTTCAGGCCGATCACGCCTGCGTCGACTTGCTGGCGCAGGGCTTGTGGCTGGCTGGCGTTGCCCTTGCCCAGAAAGCCCAGGTTCATGGGGAAGGCGTCGGCAGCCTGCAGCATGCGCGAGATGTTGTCAGGGCCGGGCGTGCAAGTGGTGGCAAAGGTGCCGGTGGCTGGGCCTGTGCCGCCGCCCAGCATGGTGGTCACGCCGCTGTTGAGCGCTTCTTCGATCTGCTGCGGGCAGATGAAATGGATGTGCGTGTCAATGCCACCTGCCGTGACGATCATGCCTTCTGCTGCGATGATCTCGGTGCCTGGGCCGATGACGATGTCCACGCCCGGCTGCACATCGGGATTGCCAGCCTTGCCGATTTTGTAAATGCGGCTGGCCTTGATGCCGATGTCGGCCTTGACGATGCCCCAGTGGTCGATGATCAGGGCGTTGGTCAGCACACAGTCAGCAGCCTCCATGGGGCCGGGGCCATTGATCCGTTGGCTCTGGCCCATCCCGTCGCGGATGGTCTTGCCACCCCCGAACTTCACTTCTTCGCCGTAGCCGCCAGCGCCCAAGGTCAGATCGCGTTCGACCTCAATGATCAGGTTGGTGTCGGCCAGTCGCAGTCGGTCTCCCACGGTGGGGCCGAACATCTCGGCATAGGCGCGTCGCTGAATCGTTGCCATTGTTCTTGTGTCCTGTTCAGAGCTTGCCTTGGATCAGGCCGCGAAAGCCATGGACGATGCGATCGCCCGAGTAGTCCACCAACTCGATGGTGCGCTGCTGGCCGGGCTCGAAGCGCACGGCCGTGCCAGAGGCAATGTTCAGGCGCATGCCATGAGCCGCCGCGCGGTCAAAGCTCAGAGCGCCGTTGGTTTCGGCAAAGTGGTAGTGGGATCCGACCTGAATGGGGCGATCGCCCGCGTTCTCGACCACCATGCTCAGGGTGCGCCGGCCTGGGTTCAGCAGCAGGTCGGGCCCGTCCGTCAGCAACTCGCCAGGGACCATGCCCGTGCTCATTTGCGGCCACCCAGCCAGTAGGTCAGACCAAACACCGCGGCCAGGGCCACAAAGAGCAGGGCGTCCGAGCTGTGCCAGTGGCTGATGCCAGGCAGGCCATGGCCTTCGTGGGCCGATGCGTTCAGGGAGGTCAGCGCCAGGGTGGCGAGGGCGCCGATGGCTTTCAATGAGGTCACTTGCTTCATGGCGGTGCTTTCACTTGAAGGACTGAAAGGGGTGTTTGCGCTGCCGTGGGGCAGTCAGGCTGGCTTTTGTCGCGTCACGCGCACCAAAGATGCGCAATTCGTGAGCGTCAACAGCTTCATGCAATGGGTTGGTGCACTGTCACCAATTTGGTGCCATCGGGGAAGGTGGCTTCCACCTGGATGTCAGGGATCATCTCGGCCACGCCATCCATGACGTCATCGCGGCTGAGCACGATCTTGCCGTCGCTCATCAGTGCTGCCACGGACTTGCCGTCACGTGCACCCTCCATGATGGCCGCCGTGATCAGAGCCACGGCCTCGGGGTAATTCAGTTTGAGTCCCCGCGCCTTTCGACGCTCGGCCAGCAGGGCTGCGGTGAAAATCAGCAGCTTGTCTTTTTCTCGGGCGGTCAGTTCCATGGTGTCTTTGCCAAGGCATTGAAATTGCGGTTGTTGCGCAGCTTACCCTCTCACCATGCAAGTCCCAGACCAAACCTTGAAGACACCAGCAAGCGGCGCCAAGCAGCCAGATTCGGCTTCCTTGGAAGCGTCCAGCCCCCAGGCCCTGCAACGTGTCATCAAGGTTCGGCGTGACTACAACAGCTGGGTGGCCACCGAGACGCTTGAAGACTATGCCCTGCGCTTCACGCCCCGATCGGCCCGTCGCTGGAGCCAGTGGCGGGTGGCCAACACGGCCTTTGGTGCCGCTTCCTTTCTGGTGCTGGAAGCGGTGGGTGCCACCCTGTTGGTGGACCATGGTTTCGTCAATGCCTTCTGGGCCATCCTGGCCACTGGGCTGATCATTTTGCTGGCCGGTTGGCCCATCAGCGTGTATGCGGCCCGGCATGGGGTCGACATGGACCTGCTCTCTCGGGGGGCAGGCTTTGGCTACATCGGCTCGACCATCACCTCGCTGATCTACGCCTCGTTCACCTTCATCTTCTTTGCGCTGGAGGCCGCGGTCATGGCCTATGCGCTGGAGCTTGCTTTTGACATCCCGCCGGCCTGGGGCTACCTGATCTGCGCGGTGGTGGTGGTGCCCCTGGTCACCCATGGCGTGACCACCATCAGCCGCTTGCAGCTCATCACCCAACCCATCTGGCTGGGCATGTTGATCCTGCCCTACATCTATGTGTTCAAGGAGCACCCCGGCATCTGGCACGACCTGAGCACCTACGCCGGTGCCGATGGCGAAAGCCGCGGCTTTGACCTGCTGGGCTTTGGCTCGGCCATGACGGTGGGCATCGCCCTGATCACGCAGATGGGCGAGCAGGCCGACTACCTGCGCTTCATGCCCGAGGAGCGCCCAGGCAAGCGGGCCCGTTGGTGGGCGGCGGTCTTCATCGGTGGGCCAGGCTGGGTCATCCCGGGTGTGCTCAAGATGCTGGGTGGCGCTTTGCTGGCCTACTTGGCCATCAGTTTTTCGGTGCCCGTGGCGCGGGCACTCGACCCGAACCAGATGTACCTGGTCGCCTGGGAAAAGATCTTCCCCAACCAGTCCTGGGCCATTGCTGCTGTGGCTTTGTTCGTGGTGATCTCCCAGCTCAAGATCAACGTCACCAATGCCTATGCAGGCTCTCTGGCGTGGTCCAACTTCTTTGCCCGCGTCACGCACAGCCACCCCGGGCGCGTGGTGTGGGTGGTCTTCAACACCTTGATCGCCCTGATGCTCATGGAGCTCAATGTGTTCCAGGCCCTGGGGCAGGTGCTGGGCCTTTACTCCAACGTGGCCATTGCCTGGATGATGGCCGTGGTGGCCGATCTGGTCATCAACAAGCCCATGGGGTGGTCGCCACCGGGCATCGAGTTCAAGCGGGCCCACCTGTATGACATCAACCCGGTGGGGGTGGGGTCGATGATGCTGGCTTCGGCCGTGTCGGTG
>JBEANX010000507.1:0-3887 GCA_041165245.1 Pseudomonadota bacterium | reverse complement strand
AGAAGTCGTCCCATGGGTTCGGCTTGCATTGCTTCATGCCCAGGGAGATGCGACGCTTGTCTTCGTCGATTTCCAGGACCATGACTTCCACTTCGTCGCCCAGGTTGACGATCTTGTTGGGAGCCACGTTCTTGTTGGTCCAGTCCATTTCGGACACGTGGACCAGGCCTTCGATGCCGGGTTCGATCTCAACGAATGCGCCGTAGTCAGCGATGTTGGTGACCTTGCCGAACAGACGGGTGCCCGAGGGGTAACGGCGACCAACGCCGACCCATGGGTCGTCGCCCATTTGCTTCAGACCCAGCGAGACGCGGTTCTTCTCGGCGTCGAACTTCAGGACCTTGGCCGACAGCTCTTGGCCAACCGTCACCACTTCGGAAGGGTGACGGACACGGCGCCATGCCATGTCGGTGATGTGCAGCAGGCCGTCGATACCGCCCAGGTCCACGAACGCACCGTATTCGGTGATGTTCTTGACCACGCCAGCAACGATCGCGCCTTCGCGCAGCGTTTCCATCAGCTTGGCGCGCTCTTCGCCCATCGAGGCTTCGACCACGGCACGACGCGACAGCACCACGTTGTTGCGCTTGCGGTCGAGCTTGATGACCTTGAACTCCATGGTCTTGCCTTCGAACGGCGACATGTCCTTGACAGGGCGCGTATCGAGCAGCGAACCAGGCAGGAAGGCACGGATGCCGTTGACCAGAACGGTCAGACCGCCCTTGACCTTGCCGTTGACGGTACCGGTCACGAAGTCACCCGACTCCAGTGCGGTTTCCAGCGACAGCCACGAGGCCAGACGCTTGGCCTTGTCGCGCGACAGGATGGTGTCGCCGTAGCCGTTTTCGATGGCGTCAACCGCCACCGACACGAAGTCGCCCACTTGGACTTCGAGTTCGCCCTGGTCGTTGCGGAATTCTTCGATGGGCACATAGGCCTCAGACTTCAGGCCGGCGTTGACCACCACGAAGTTGTGGTCGACAGCGACCACTTCAGCGGTGATGACTTCGCCAGTGCGCATGTTCGCGCGCTGCAACGACTCTTCAAATAGGGCGGCAAAAGATTCAGACATGGAGTTTCCTGTGTCGGGGTTAGCCGACCGTTACGCTTGGCCCGACAGGCAACGGGGAAGCGGTTGAGTTGATGAAATGACACGCACAACCCCTGGAGGGGTCAAGACTGACTCAGGTGCCGGGCGGCACCCGAGGCGTGTCACAGCCTGGGTTTGGCCTTGGTGCTGGCGCCACCGATCTGTGCAAAAACTGCTCAGATCACTGCTGGGGCGCGACCACATGGGGCCACCCGTCTGTCCACCAACCGAGCACTGTGTCGACGGATTCGTCGATGGACAGGGCCGAGTTGTCGAGCAGTCGGGCATCTATCGCGGGGACCATGGGCGCCACCGTTCGGGTGCGATCCCGAAGGTCACGCGCTTCCAGGTCCGCGCAGATCTCGTCAAGGGTAACAGAAAACCCTTTTGAAATCAATTGCTTATGCCGCCGCTCGGCGCGTTGCGCCACAGATGCGGTCAAAAACACCTTCAATCCCGCATCAGGGAAGATCACGGTGCCCATGTCGCGGCCGTCGGCCACCAGGCCGGGCAGGCCACGGAAGGCCACTTGCTGCTCGACCAGGGCCTGGCGCACGCCGGGCAGGGCGGAGATCTTCGAGGCGGTCTGGCCAACCTCCTCCTGGCGCAGGTCGGCACTGATGTCGTGGCCGTCGAGCCAGACGTGCTCGCCCTCGAAGCGCAGGGGGATGTCGTGGCCCAGCTGTTTGGCCAGGCCCACCAGGGCGGCTTCGTGGTCAGCGGGCACCCCGCGGCGCAAGGCCAGCAGGGCGGTGATGCGGTAGAGCGCGCCTGAGTCGAGGAACTGGTAGCCCAGGCGGGTGGCCAGCGCGCTGGCCAGTGTGCCCTTGCCTGAAGCGCTGGGCCCGTCGATGGTGATGACAGGGATCAGTCGGGCATCGGTGCGGGCCACCTGGAACAGGGTCTCAAAGTAGTCGGGGAAGGTCTTGCCCACGCAGCGAGGGTCTTCGATGCGCACCGAAATGGTCTGGCCTGGGGCAATGCTGGGCGCCAGCGGGTGGAAAGCCGCCAGCGAGAAGCACATGGCCATGCGGTGGTCGTCGTAGGTGTGGATGCTGGCGTGTTGCCAAGCACCATCTGCGGGTGGTGTGACTTCGATGAAGTCTTCGCCCTCGACCACCGTAGCGCCGAGCTTGCGCAACTCGCAAGCCATGGCGGCGATGCGGTCGGTTTCCTTCACGCGCCAGCTGGCGATGTTACGCAGGCGTGTGGTGCCCTCGGCATACAGCGCCATCACCGCCAAGGTCATGGCCGCATCGGGGATGTGGTTGCAGTCCATGTCGACGGCTTTGAGGGGCCACTGACCTCGTTGGATCTCCAGCCAGTTGGGGCCGCCGGTGATGTGCGCACCCATGGCGCGGGCGGCTTCCACAAAGCGGATGTCGCCCTGGATCGAATCGAGCCCCACGCCTTCGATGCGCACCGGTTGGCCTTGCCCGGCAATGGCGCCCGTGGCGATGAAGTAGGACGCCGATGAGGCATCGGCCTCGATGTGCACTTCGCCTGGCGACACGTAGCGGCTGCCTTTGGGGATGACGAAGCGCTCCCAGCCTTCGCGGCGCACTTGGATGCCAAAGCGCGCCAGCAGGTTCAGCGTGATCTCGATGTAGGGCTTGCTGATGAGCTCGCCTTCGACCTCGATGGTCAGGTCATGTGCCTGCGAGACCAATGGCAAAGCCAACAGCAGGGCCGTGAGGAACTGGCTGGAGACATCGCCGCGCACTTTGATGGGCGCATCGAGCTTGAGCTGGCCGCCGTTCAGGCGCAGCGGTGGGTAGCCTTCGTTGCCGGTGCATTCGACGGCGCAGCCCAGGGGGCGCAGCGCGTCGATCAAGTCGCCAATGGGGCGTTCGTGCATGCGGGGCACGCCACTCAACTCGAACACGCCGCCTTGCGTGGCCGACAACAAGGCCAGTGCCGCCGTCAGGGGGCGCATCGCCGTGCCGGCATTGCCCAGGAAGAGTTGCGCGTTCTTGACCTTGGGTTGACCGTCCAGGCCGGTGATCTCCAGCACGTCGCCATCTTCGTCATGCACCTGGCGGATGTCGCAACCCAGGGTGCGCAGGCTGTCAAGCATCACGCGGGTGTCGTCGGAGGCCAGCAGGTCGTGCACGCGGGTCGTGCCAGCGCTCAGGCCAGCCAGCAGCAGCACGCGGTTGGAGATGCTCTTGGAGCCGGGCAGGCGCACGGTGCCCGAGGCACTCAGCAGGGGCGGCAGGTCGAGGAAGGCGGTGGTGTACATGGAAAAATCTTCTCAAAGCCCGGCTTGTGGCCAGTCCCAAGGTCAGCGTGAGCCCGAGGGGGGCTTGTTCGCGGCAGCCGTTTGGCTGTTCAAGGTCCACTGGCTGCGAGAGGTGGACGCCGAGGCGATCTGCTGTTCCAGGGCCTCGCCGTTCCAGTCTCGCATGCTGCGCTCCATGGCGTCCAGCGCGGCGCGGAAGGCTTCCGATTGCTTGAGGATCTCTTCGCGGTTGGACAGCAAGATGTCGCGCCACACATTCGGGTCGCTCGCCGCGATGCGGGAGAAATCGCGAAAACCGGGCCCTGCCAGCGACAGGAACTCTTTGCCCGCTGGCTGCTGGTTCATGGCGTTCAGATAAGCGAAGGCCACGAGGTGGGGCAGGTGGCTCACGGCGGCAAAGGCGGCGTCGTGGTTCTCGGGGCTCATCTTGAGCACCTGGCAGCCAATGGCGGCCCACACGTCGGTGGCTTTTTGCACCAGCACCGGGTCGGTCTGGCTGAGCGGTGTGAGGATGACCTTGCGACCTTGGTAAAGCGCACCATCGGCATGCTCGAT
>JBEANX010000506.1:0-2962 GCA_041165245.1 Pseudomonadota bacterium | reverse complement strand
CTGATGGAGGCAACCACCGGCCTGGCCAAGGAGTACCCGGCGATGGCGTCAGCAGTGGCGGCTCTCAGCGGGGCCGCGATGGTTGCCGCTGCAGGGCTTGGCGCTGTTGGCTTGGCCGGTTTGCTGACAGGTGGGGCCGGTGCGTCTGGTGCCGCTGGCAAGTTGCTGCCGGGGTTGTTCGGGGCAGGCGCTGCTGGAGCTGCAGGAGCAATGGGCAAGATGGGGCTGCCACTGCCTGGCGCGATGAAGGGGGTGCGCTTCCTGGAGGGCAACATGGGCAAGGTGCTCCCAGGCCTTGGCTTTCTGATGGATGCGGGCGGCGCGCTCACTGATGATCACTTGACGGCAGAGGGCAAGACGCGTGGCGTTGCCAGGGCTGGTGTGGGTGGTGCTGCTGGGTGGGCAGGCGCTTCTGCTGGTGCTGCCCTGGGGACGATGCTCATGCCGGGCTTTGGCACATTGGCTGGCGGCGTGGTGGGTGGTGCCCTTGGCTACTTTGGGGGCGGATCGGCTTTTGATGGTATCTGGAAGCCCAACGCCGAGCGCGACTATGTGCGCCTGACTGATCCGAAGGGACAGCCGTTGGATGGCGCTGCCGCCGCCGCAGGACAAGCCACCACTGTGCAGCTCGGCGAGGGCCGCATGACCGTTGACGTGCGCGTGACAGACGAACGCGTGCTGGCCAACCCCTACGTGACCCAGCAACCATCGCTGGTGAAGATCAACCCAGGGGCAACGAACCCCGGAGGCATGCGATGACCACCCCAGCTTGGATCGAGCAGCTCCAGCCCGCGTCGTTCAAGGGCGTTCGCTTCCATGTCGACTCGGTCGAGTGGACGGCGGGCGACAACGTGGTGGTGCGTGAGTACCCCTTCCAAGACCGCCCAACTGTGTTCCGAATGGGTAAGGCTGCGCAGACGCTCAAGTTCAGCGCGTATGTGATCGGTGATGACTACATCGCGCAGCGTGACGAGCTGGCGCAAGCGCTCACGGGCGATGGCGACTTGGTGCACCCGACAGCAGGCACCATGCGCGCCTTTGTGGCTGAGAAGTTCCGGGTGAGCGAGGCGCCCACCTCAGAAGGCGGGATTGCCCGGTTCGACCTCAGCTTTGTGCTGGCTGAGCCGCGCCGCTACCCCGTGGCTGTGGCCAACACGGGCGGTGAGGCAGTGGCAGCGGCACAGCAGGCGAAGGAGGCGGCTGTGGATGAATTCGCCTCCAAGTTCAGCGTGGCCAATGCACCCGGCTGGGTGGCCGAGAACGTGGTGGACCGGATCAACACCACCATGGCGTCTGTCATGGGGCCGATCCAAGAGGCAGCCAGCCAGATCAATGAGTTCAGCAGCCAGGTGGTGAGCAGCTACCAGGCGTTGCAATCGTCGGTCAACAGCTTGGTGGCCGCGCCCCGGGCGCTGGCCGGGGCCATTGCCGGGCTGTTCAGCCTGCCGGGGGATTTGTCTGCGGCTGCGGCCAGGCTGTTTTCTGGGGTGTTTGAAGGCGTGTTCGACCTGCCTTCGAAGTCGGATCAAGAACGCGTTGAGTTGCCTACGACAGCGAAGCAATCGGTGTTCAAGCAGGCGCATGAACCCAAGGCTCTGGCCGTTGGAGACATGTGGTTGTATACGGGCAGCATGAACAACTTCAAGTGGTCTGAGAGCACGAACTGGGCGAACTTCAACGACGGGGCAACGATGAGCGCTGCTGCGTTGGTCACGCCCGATGGCAATACCAATGCGGTGAAGATTGTTGAGCTTGGCACAAACGCCCCTCACTATGTTGACTCGTACCAAGCCTTTGGTGCTGGCCCTGGGGCCTACGTGATGTCAGCATTTGCCAAGAAGGGAGAGAGGTCTGGTGTCATCTTGTGCTCGTACAGCCAAGTTAACAACCATGGCGCATGGTTTGATCTCGATGCGGGCCAGGTCTCGAATGTCAGCTCTGGCGATAGTGCAGAGATCATCTATGTGGGTGGTGGGTGGTTCCGTTGCATTTTGCGAATTGCCAATCAATCCAACGTGGCCGGACCGATTCAACGTATTTACGCATGGGATACGACACAGCAGGGCGGGTCGTCTTACCAAGGCACAGCTGGTGCCGGTGTCCATGTGTGGGGGTTGATGTTGGAGCCTGGCAGTGTGGCCACGAAGTACATCCCCACAGGCAATGCTGTTGTCAGCAACGTTGGCATCAATCAGGCCTATGCCTGGAACGGGGCGGCTTGGGTACTATCCGCAGCGGCCGTGGGGCCCAGTCAGGCCGGGGTGGGTTTGATCATGTCGGGAGCCGGTGCTGCGTCGTTGCAGGTACTGGATGCACCCGGCCAGCTCATTGCGACGAAATGCAATGCGGCATTCAATGTGCTGATCCAGTCACTGGCCCTGGCCAGCTTGGTTGAGGCCCAAACAGCTCTGGGTGATGCAGCACCTGATGCAGTCGATGTGACTGAGGCCCACCGCGTACGTGCTTGGCTTTACACAAAGACCACCGCCATGTTGATGGCGGCATCAAGCAAGCCCGGGTCAAGCGCGGGCACCAGTTCGGCCTGGCACGACGCGATGCTGGCCATGCTGTCGGCCTCGCTGGCAGAGATGCGCTCGCGGGCAGGTGGCGGCAGCCGCATTGACACTTACACGCCGAACGGTTGGGAGCCGGTTTGGCAGATCAGCTACCGCCTGTATGGCACGGCGGACTTTGCCGATGAGATCCTGGCCATGAACCCTCACATCACCAACCCTTTGCTGGTGCCACCTGGCCGGGCCTTGACGGTGGTGCGCCATGGATAAGTTCCAAGGGCAGCCGTACACCCGAGATGTGGCGCAGGTGTTTGTGCGCGTGGGTGGGCCTGGTGGGCAGATGTTCCAGGGCTGGACGCAAAGCGAGGTTGAGCGCAGTCTGGAGACCATCGCGGGCACCTTTTCCGTGCCCATCACCCTGGTGCCTGGCCATCCGCCCGCGATCAAGC
>JBEANX010000505.1:0-8192 GCA_041165245.1 Pseudomonadota bacterium | reverse complement strand
ATGACCCTGGTTGCGCCGGTGGCCGCCGAGCCGCAACCCGAGCCCGAACCGGAACCCGAGCCGTACAAGACCATCGGCCCGCTGCGCGTGGGGATTCCGCTCTTCAATATCTTCCTCAACGAAGCCGACGAACAATCGCGCCGCTTGAGCACCATGCTCAGCGAGTGGGCGATGGAGTTGCACCGCCCTGTGGGCGATGACGTCGTGGCGCTGGCGCATTCACTGGCCGGTAACTCAGGTGCCGTGGGCTACAAGGGCTTGTCCGGGCTGTCCCGCCACCTTGAGCACGCGCTGATGAAGAGCCAGGCCCTGGGTCATGGCGACACAGCAGCCGCTGAACTGTTCAATGAAGCGGCCGAAGAGGTTCGCCGCCTGCTGCACCAATTCGCCGCAGGCTTTCTCAAGTCACCCAGCGATGAATTGGTCAGCCGCCTGGAGCATTTCGACGCCGATGCTTTGACCCGTGTCGATGCCCAGATCGTGGCCGATGATGCGGCCGGTCGCGCCCATCTTCGACTGGTGCATTCGTCAGAAGCGGAGCCCGAGGCCGATCTGGCGCAGCCACCCGTGGCGGAAGAAGCGGTCACTGAGCTGTCCATGCCTGATGTGGACTTGAGCAGCGGCTTTGCCGATTTGCCCACGCCGGCGCTTGCCGAGCCCGTGAACGATCCCATCGTGGGGGTCGAGCCAGAAGCTGTGCAAGACACGGCGGCGCAGCCAGACCCCACGGCATGGCCGCACAACGACCAAGGCGATGTCAGCACGCTGCCCATGCCTTTGGGCCTGCCTGAGCTCAAGCCCTTCGAGCCCATGGCGCTCGATCCTTTGCTGAACTTGCGTGACCTTGCTGACCATGGCGACGGTGTTGACCTGGGCGAGGACGCCGACATCGAGGTGCTCGACGCCATCGACGCCGACCTCTTCCCCATCTTCGAGGAAGAAGCGCAAGAGCTGCTGCCCCAACTGGCTGCCGACATGCGCCAGTGGGCCGAGCACCCTGACCGCATGGACCTGGCCACGGCCTGCATGCGCACGCTGCACACCTTCAAGGGCGGCGCCCGCTTGGCTGGTGCCATGCGTTTGGGCGAGCTGGCTCACCGCATGGAATCCGTGGTTGAGCGCGTGGTGGTGCGCGAAGCGGTCACGCCGCAAGAGCTGGAAAGCCTGCAGGCGCGCACCGACATCCTGGGCGATGTGTTCGAGGCTTTGCAGCGCGTCGACCTGACGCAGGTGGTGTCCGCTGAGACCGACGCTGGGCGTTTTGCTGCGCACATTGAAACGCCTGCCGTGGGTGATGTGCCGCCAGACACCCAAGCGGGTGATTTGCTGGAGCAGGCGCAGGCCCCACTGGTGCAAGCAGCCAGTGACGATCTGGCGGTGGTCAGTGAGCCTCAAGCGGCAGAGGCGGCCTCCGAGCATGTGAGCGTGCTCCCCATCGATTGGCGAAGCCTGGGCCGCGAGTTCCACCCTGGCACTTCATTGGTCACCGCAGAGCAGCATGGCGGTGCCATGGCCATGGTTCGGGTTCGTCCGCGCTTGCTGGACCGGCTTGTCAACCATGCGGGCGAGGTGTCCATCACCCGCACGCGCTTGGTCTCGCAGCTGCAGCAAATGCGCACTTCGGTGGGCGATCTCACAGAAAACCTGGAGCGTTTGCGCCAGCAGCTGCGCGACATCGAATTGCAGGCCGAAACGCAGCTGAGCACCCGCATGGAAGCGGCCCGCGCGCAACAACAGCAGTTCGATCCGCTGGAGTTTGACCGCTACACGCGCTTCCAGGAACTCACCCGCATGATGGCCGAGTCGGTCAACGACGTGGGCACTGTGCAGCGTGGCCTGGTGCGCAACCTCGAAACTGCTGAAGACCAGTTGGCCGCTCAATCGCGGCTGACCCGTGACCTGCAGGATGACCTGCTGCGCACCCGCATGGTGGAGTTCGAAGGCCTGTCTGACCGCCTCTACCGCGTGGTGCGCCAAGCGGCCAAGGAAACGGGCAAGCAGGCTCGCCTGGACATCGTCGGCGGCCAGACCGAGGTGGACCGTGGCGTGCTCGATCGGATGACGGGCGCCTTTGAACACTTGTTGCGCAATTGCGTGACGCACGGCATCGAATCGCCGGCTGACCGAGAAGCCGCAGGCAAGGCCACCATGGGCGCCATCGTGATCGCGGTGCGTCAGGATGGCAACGAAGTCAGCATTGAGTTCCGCGACGACGGTGCCGGCTTGAACCTCGACCGCATTCGCCGCAAAGCCGAGGCTTTGGGCTTGGTGCAGGCAGATGCCCAGCCCACCGAGGCTGAGCTCTCGCAGATGATCTTCCAGCCGGGTTTCTCGACCGCTGAAACGGTGACCGAGCTCGCAGGCCGCGGCATTGGCATGGACGTGGTTCGCTCAGACGTGAACGCCATGGGCGGTCGCATCGAGACGTCCACGGCCGCAGGGCAGGGCACCAGCTTCAAGCTCGTGCTGCCGCTGACCACGGCCGTGACCAAGGTGGTGATGGTGCGTTGCGGCGAACTTGTGGCGTCCATCCCCACCAACCTGATCGAGATCGTGCGCCGAACCAAGGCCGAAGAAGTGGAGCAGGCCTATGTCAGCGGCCAAGTGGGCTACGCCGACTTGACCTTGCCCTTCTTCTGGTTTGGTGCACTGCTGCAGCACAGCCCCCGTGGCGTGGCCGAAGGCCGCACGCTGCCTGTGGTGATCGTGCGTTCGGCCCAGCAGCGCGTGGCCCTGCACGTGGACGAAGTGCTGGGCAATCAGGACGTGGTCGTCAAGAACCTGGGCCCGCAGCTTTCGCGTGTTCCTGGTTTGGCTGGCATGACGCTGTTGGCCTCGGGCGCGATCTCCCTGATCTACAACCCGGTGGCATTGGCCACGGTGTACGGCACGCAAGCACAGGCCTGGGCCCAGCAAGCCCGCCTTGCCCACCAGGAAGGCACGCAAGCGCCGGCTGGCTTGGCTCAACCTGAGCAGATGGCCATGCCGCTGGTGTTGGTGGTGGACGACTCCCTCACCGTGCGCCGCGTCACCCAGCGCTTGCTGACCCGCGAGGGCTACCGCGTGACCCTGGCCAAAGATGGCCTGGAAGCGCTGGAAAAAATGGCCGAGGAAACGCCTGCGGTCGTGCTGTCTGACATCGAAATGCCCAAGATGGACGGCTTCGATCTGGTGCGCAACCTTCGTGGCGATGCCCGTTGGCGCAGCATCCCCGTGGTGATGATCACTTCGCGGATCGCGCAGAAACATCGCGACTACGCCGCTGAGTTGGGCGTCGATCATTACCTGGGCAAGCCCTACAGCGAAGACGAACTGCTCAGCCTGGTGGCCAGCTACACCCGCACCCCCGACATCACCGTCTGAGCCCTTTCATGCACAGCCCTCAGGATGCCATCACCCAACTGGTGTCATTGACGGCGTTGCGGGACCGTGAGCAGCTGGATCAGGGCCTGGCGCAAGCCATGCAGCGCATGCTCATGGCCCGCTCGGCTGGTGTCTACCGGCTCATTCAGGACCGTGCGGGTGAGCGCCATTGGTTCACCTCTGCACTTGCTCAGCCAGGCCAGGCGCTGATGTGCGACCCCTCCTGGGCTGCCCCAGCATGCTTGCCGCCGCTGGAGGATTTCCCCTTGCGCCAGCAAGCGCTGGAAGATCCGACGGTGTTGCAGGTGCCCACGCAGCCACCCGAGATACCCGGCTGGCTGAGTTTGTTGCCCTTGATGGCTGATGTGGATCAGTTGGGTGTGGTCGAGGTGGTGACTGACGAGAGCTTGTCTGCCGATGCGGTGCGTGGCTTGCAGACCCTGCTTCAGGTGTTCGACAACTTCCAGCGTCTGCTCGAATCCAGCCAGCGCGACCCGCTCACGGGCTTGCTCAATCGCCAGACTTTTGACACGTCCTTCTTGTCGGCCTCCTTGCCACGCGACACCCTGGACAATGGCCAGGACGAACGCCGCCGCACGGTGGGTGACCAGTGGTGGTTGGGCGTGGTCGACATCGACCACTTCAAGCGTGTGAACGACCGCTTCGGCCACCTCATTGGTGACGAGGTACTGGTGTTGGTGGCGCGCATCATGCGCCAGACCTTCCGCCACTATGACCGACTGTTCCGGTTCGGTGGCGAGGAGTTCGTGGTCATGCTTCGTTGCCCGGAGGAAACCGGTGCCATGTTGGCGTTTGAGCGCTTCAGGCATCAGATGGCCAGCTATGAGTTTCCTCAAGCGGGGCAGGTCACCGTGAGCGTGGGCTTCACAGCCGTCCTGAGCTCTGACGCCCCCAGTGCGGCTTTTTCACGCGCTGATGAGGCCGTTTACCTGGCCAAGGGTCAGGGGCGCAACCAGGTGCTCAGCCATGCGGAACTCATCAAGGCGGGCGCCATCAAGAGCGCCAACCACGAGGGTGGCGTCGAGCTGTTCTGATCAGGCCTTCGCCGCCTTGACCACCGCATAGCGCTCCAAGGTGGCCGCGCGTGCCTCGTCATGCGCCACGATGGGTTTGGGGTAGTCGCGGCCCAGCACGAAGTCATCTGAAGCAGCCAGGTCAGCCGGTCGCGCCAGCCAAGGCGCATGCAGGGCCTTGGCTGGCAGGCTGGCCAGTTCCGGCACGTACTTGCGGATGAACTTGACCTGCGGGTCGAACTTCTCGCTCTGGTTGATGGGGTTGAAGATGCGGAAGTAGGGCTGTGCATCACACCCGCTGGAGGCCGCCCACTGCCAGCCGCCATTGTTGGCAGCTAGATCGAAATCCAGCAGCTTTTCGGCAAAGTAGGCCTCGCCACGCCGCCAATCAATGCCCAGATCTTTGATCAAAAAGCTGGCCACCACCATACGCAGGCGGTTGTGCATGTAGCCCGTTTGGTTGAGTTGGCGCATCGCGGCATCCACCAGGGGGTAGCCGGTGCAGCCTTCGCACCAGGCGGCAAAGTCGGCGTCGGCGTCCTTGCCCTTGGCCCATTTGATGTGGTCGTACTCGCGCTTGTAGGCATGGCCCACCACGTGTGGGTGGTGAAACAGGATCTGATGATAGAAATCGCGCCAGATCAGCTCGGAGAGCCACACGCGGGCTCCTTCCGATCCTTGTTGCACACGCTCATGTGCCAAGCTGGCCAGGTGGCGGATGCTCACCGTGCCAAAGCGCAGGTGGGTGGACAAATAGCTGGGGCCTTTGATGCCCGGGAAGTTGCGCGTCTCGTCGTAGCGGTCCAGGCGGGGGAGGAAGTCGTTCAGCAGGGTTTCGGCGCCGCTCACGCCTGCGGGGATGCGCAAATCGCCCACGGGCTCAAACCCAATCTCTTGCAGGGTGGGCACACGTTGTGGCCAGAGCATGGGCACCTTGGCGGGCACTTTGTCGGCCAGCGGCGCCAGTTTGGTCGCGTACTTGGCCACGGGGTAGGGCTTGAGGTAGAAGGCGTCGAGCTTTTTCAGCCAGGCATTTTTGTAGGGCGTGAAGACGCCATAGGGCGTGTCATTGCCGGTGAGCACCTCGTTGCGCTCGAAGATCACGCAGTCCTTCGAGGTGAACAGGGCGGCTCCTAAGTCGCTCAACTTGCCACGCACCTGTGCATCTCGGGCCAGGGCGGCAGGTTCGTCGTCGTGGTTGGCATAGACCGCTTGCACGCCCAGTTGGGATGCCAGCTTGGGGATCTCATGCACGGCCGAGCCGTGGCGCACGATCAGGCCGGAGCCATGGCTCAACTCGCCCAGTGCCGCATCCAGCTCGGTCAAGCTGCGCAAAATGAAATCCACGCGGCGGTCCTGGCGGGGCAGGGCGTCCAGGATGTCGGTGTCGAGCACGAAGACGCACCACACACGCCGAGCGTTTTTTAAGGCGTGATAGAGCGCGGCGTGGTCGGTGTGGCGCAGGTCGCGGCGGAACCAGACCAGGGCGCTGTCGATGGATTCGGGCATGTCGGGCAGATGTTGCAGGGGCGAATGAAGACTTCTGAAGCACTTGTGCCGGATTCGTCGGGCAAGTCGGGCAGGGGGCGACTAAAATCAGCGGCATGCCAGAACTCGCCCCCATCAACCTGACCAACCAGTTCCTCATCGCCATGCCCGGCATGGTGGACGGCAACTTCGCGGGCACCGTGGTTTACATGTGTGAGCATACCGAACGCGGCGCCTTAGGGCTGGTCATCAACAAGCCGGTCGAGATCGATGTCCGTGGTTTGTTCGAGAAAGTCAACCTCACGCTGGAGCGTGAAGACCTGCTGGGCACGCCGGTCTACCTGGGCGGCCCGGTCCAGACCGAGCGCGGCTTTGTCCTGCACGAGCAGCTTGACGCAGAAGGCGGCCACTACAGCGCCAGCCTCAAGATCGAGGGTGGCCTGGAGATGACCACCTCGCGTGACGTGCTGGAGGCCATGTCCAATGGCGCGGGCCCCAAGAAGGTTTTCATCAGCCTGGGTTACTCGGGCTGGAGCGCCGGCCAATTGGAGGACGAGCTCTCGCGCAATGGCTGGCTCACGGTCGACGCTGATCGCAGCGTGATCTTCGACACCCCGGTCGAGCAGCGCTATGACCGCGCCTTGTCCTTGCTGGGCATTGACCGCAGCGTGTTGTCCGCCGAGGCGGGCCACGCATGAACCTGGGCAAAACGCTCACCTACCTGGCTTTTGACTTCGGGGTCAAACGCGTGGGCGTGGCCACGGGCAACAGCCTGATGCGTCAGGCCCAGCCCCTGCAGACCATCGCCGCCGAGGGCGACAAACGCTTTGCCCAGATCAAGAAAATCATCGACGAATGGCGCCCCGATGCCTTGGTGGTGGGTGTGCCGTTTCACCCCGATGGTGCCGAGCACGAGATCACCGTGAGGGCACGCCGCTTTGGCCGTCAGCTCAATGGCCGTTTCAACCTGCCCGTGCACGAGGTCGACGAGCGCTACTCCAGCGTCGAGGCCGAACGCGATGACCCAGATGACCTCGACGCCGCTTCGGCCGCCGTCATCCTGGACCAATACTTCAACGAACACCCCACGCCTGTTTCAGGCAACACCGCATGAGCCAGACACAAGCCACCTTGCAGCTCGACGCCGAGCAGCTCTACGCCGTGCTCCTCAAAGGCGTGCAACGCATCGCCACGCCGGAGATGGCCCTGGTGGGCGTGTGGTCCGGCGGCGCTTGGCTGGCTGAGCGCCTCAGCAGTGACCTTGCTCGAACGGAGGCGCATGGCTGCATCTCCTCGGCCTTGCACCGCGATGACTTCTCGCGCCGTGGCATGGCCATGTCGCGAGATGCCACGCATTTGCCCTTCGAGATCGAAGGCCGCGACATCCTGCTGATCGACGACGTGCTCTACACCGGTCGCACCACGCGTGCGGTCATCAACGAACTGTTCGACTACGGCCGCCCTGCCAGCGTCACCCTGGTTGTGCTGGTGGACCGTGGTGGTCGTGAGTTGCCCATCGAGCCTGCTTTTTCTGCTGCCCGCATCACCTTGCCTGCAGAGGAACGTGTGGCCCTGGGCCGCAACGAGCAAGGCCAACTCCAATTCCAATTCGAGAGGGTTTGATGCAACGACGCAACCCGCAGCTCAACAAAAACGGCGAGCTGATCCACCTGCTGACCACCGAAGGCCTGCCCCGAGACGTGCTCCACCAGATCCTGGACACGGCTGGGCAGTTCGTGTCCGTGAATGACCGCGAGGTCAAGAAGATCCCGCTGCTGCGTGGCAAGAGCGTGTTCAACCTGTTCTTCGAGAACAGCACCCGCACCCGCACCACTTTTGAGATCGCGGCCAAGCGCCTGAGCGCCGACGTGATCAACCTGGACATCGCGCGCTCCTCGGCCTCCAAGGGCGAGAGCCTGCTGGACACCATCGCCAACCTGAGCGCCATGCATGCCGACATGTTCGTGGTGCGCCACAGCGAGTCGGGCGCGCCTTACCTGATCGCCCAGCACTGCGCACCGCATGTGCACGTGGTCAATGCCGGTGACGGCCGCCATGCGCACCCCACGCAGGCCTTGCTGGACATGTACACCATCCGGCACTACAAGAAGGACTTCACCAACCTGACGGTGGCCATCGTGGGCGACATCGTGCACTCGCGCGTGGCCCGCTCCAACATCCATGCGCTGACCACCCTGGGCTGCCCGGAGGTGCGGGTGATCGGACCGCGCACCTTGCTGCCCAGCCATGTCGAGAGCATGGGCGTGCGGGTTTTTCACGACATGGCCGAGGGCCTCAAGGACGTCG
>JBEANX010000504.1:0-4069 GCA_041165245.1 Pseudomonadota bacterium | reverse complement strand
TGCTCGTCCAGGCCAAACTCGAACTTGGTGTCAGCGATGATGATGCCCTTGGTCAAGGCGTAATCGGCCGCCTTTTTGTACAGGGCAATGGCCAGCTCGCGCACCTTGGCCGACATGTCCGCGCCGATGATGCCGACCATCTGGTCGTAGCTGATGTTCTCGTCGTGGTCGCCCACCTCGGCCTTGGTGGCGGGCGTGAAGATGGGTTCGGGCAGCTTGCTGGCGTTCTTCAAGCCAGCAGGCAGGGTTACGCCGCACACCTGGCCGTTGCCTTGGTATTCCTTCCAGCCCGAACCGGCCAGGTAGCCACGCACCACGGCCTCCACGGGCAGGGGCTTGAGTTTTTTGACCAGCATGGCGCGGCCTTCGACCTGGGCGCGCTCGGCCGGTGTCACGGCGCTGACAGGGTCATCGCCCGTCAGGTGGTTGGGGGCGACGTCCTTTAGCAGCTCGAACCAGAACAGCGCCATCTTGGTGAGCAGTGCGCCCTTGCCAGGGATGGGCTCGCCCATGATGACGTCAAAGGCGCTGATGCGGTCAGAGGCCACCATGAGGATGCGGTCCTCGCCCACGGCGTAGTTGTCGCGCACCTTGCCGCGGGCCAGCAGCGGCAGGGAGGTGATGGCGGAGGTGTGCAGGGCAGAAGTCATGGTGGGGCAAGCGCAAATGGACGGTTTCTTCAGGCCGACATTGTGCCGCCACCTGAAGCCAGCAGCTTGCGCAGTGCGGGCACGATGGCAGAGACATCCAGCGGCTTGGTCCAGTAGTCCACAAAACCAGCCCTGCGGGCCAGGGCGATGTCGTCGGGCATGGCGTCGGCCGACACCGCGATGGCGGGCACCATGGCTGGGCCCAATTGCTGACGCATGTCGACGAGCAGGCGCAGGCCATCGGTGTCGGGCAGGTGCATGTCCAGCAAAAGAACATCGGGCACCTCACGGCCCACGGCCTGCAGGGCACGGGCACCGGTGTCGACCACTTCCAAACTGAAATCAGGCTCGCCTTCAAACACCGATTGCATCAAGAGCGCATTGACGGGGTTGTCCTCCACATACAGCACCCGCAGCAGCGATGTGGCTGGGGTGGGTTCGGCCCATTTAGGCTCGGGCTCGGGCTCGGGCGCGGCCTGGTTGTCAGCCTTTTGGTCAGCCTTGCGCTCGGCCACCGCCATGCCGTCGGCCAGGGGCAGGCACACACTGAAACATGCGCCCTTGCCAAGCTGGCTGTGCACCACGAGCTCGCCGCCCATGCGTTCGACCAAACCACGGCTGATCACCAGCCCCAGGCCCACGCCCTCCACCTGCGTGCGCTCGGCCCCCAAGCGGTTGAAGGGCTGAAAGAGGTTGGCTTGCTGCTCTGGGCTCAGGCCAGGGCCTTGGTCTTGCACGTGCAGCCACACGTGAGGCCCATCGCCTTGCGCGATGACCTGCACCAGGCCATGGGCCGGGCCATATTTGATGGCATTGCTGATCAGGTTGAGCAGCACCTGGCCCAGGCGCTGCACATCGGCCAGCACGCTGAGGTAGACGTCGCCCTGGGCACGCAAACGCACCTGCCGCTGTGCGGCCAGCGGCTCGGCCAGCTGCATCACATGGTCCAGCGTCTGGGCCAGGACCACAGGGCCCAGGCGCACCTCGGTGTGGCCCGATTCGATGCGCGAGATCTCCAGCATCTCGTTGATCAGGTGCAGCAAGCTGTTGCCGGCCGCCTCAATGTGGCTGAGCCGGCTGAATTGATCGGCCCGCAAGTTGCCCGCCTCATGCATTTGCAACAGGCGGGCAAAGCCCAGGATGCCGTTGAGCGGCGTGCGCAACTCGTGGCTCATGCGCGACAGGAATTCACTCTTGGCCAGGTTGGCTCGCTCAGCGGCTGATTTGTCCTGCAGGCTGGCCTCCAGCTGCTTGCGCTCGGTGATGTCGGCCATGTAGCCATTCCACAGCCAGGTGCCATCAGGCTCGCGCAAGGGCGACGCATGCACTTCGCGCCAGGCCGGGGCATGGCCCACAGGCCCAGGCGCCTGACCCACATCCACAGGCAAGCAGACCCGAAACTCGCAACGCCAACTCTGCATGTGATCGGCCGAATCCTGCAGGCTCTGGCGCACCCTTTGCGCGTCGTCCGGGTGCACCACCTGCCAGACCTGTTCGGCCGATTGCTGAGCCTGCGTGGGCAGGACCCCGAACAGCGGCCGCAAGGCGTCGTTGGCATAAGAGAACACCATGGGGCCCGCCACGGACTTGCGCAACTGAAAGAGCAGGCCCGGCGCCTCGTCGGCCGCGCGCTTGGCGGTGAGCAGCTGGTATTCCAGGCGCCGGCGCTCTTGCAACTTGATGAACACACAGCGAACCACCGCCACGCCCTCGTGCTCGGTGCGGCTGGCATTGAGCAGGGTGTCGATGCACTCGCCATCGGCCTGTTTGAGCGAGATGGACACCTCGTCGGCCCGCCCCGACATGCGCAGCACTGGGTCAACATAGGTCTGGTACATGAGCGAGCTGGCCTTCGTGAGCAAGCTGCCCACATTCAGCCCGATCAGGCTCTGCGGCTCGCGATGCAGCCATTGGCCCAGGCGGCGGTTGATGCTGAGGACGCAGCCATCGTCCCCCAGAACGGCCACGCCGCAGGGCAGCTCATCAAAGGCGTCGGGCTGGCTTTGCATGTGCAAGGTTCAGGCTCAGAAAGACAGCAGGGTCAGATCCTCGCGGATCAAACGTGCGGTCTCTTCGGGGTGGCTCAGGTGCGGGCAATGGCCCGTGGCAGCCATCTGGACCAAGCTTGAACCCTTCATGCGCTGGTGCATGTAGGCACCCACCGAATCTGGCGCCACGGCATCATCGGCACACTGAAGGATCAGGGCTGGCACACGCAGGCGCGGCAAGGCATCCCGAAGGTCAGAGAGAAACACCACCCTCGCGAAGTGGCGCACCACGGCTGCATCGCCCCGGCAGATGCTGTGCTCGAGCTCCTCCCGCAGGTCGGGCCGCTCCTCATTCTTCATTGCCACGGGCGCGAAAAAATGTGCCCAGCCGATCATGTTGCGGTCCATCAGGTCCAGCAGCTCCATGATGTCCGACTGCTCGAACCCGCCCTCGTAATGGGGCAGCTCATTCACGAAGCAGGGGTTGGGGCCGATCATGATCAGCCGTGCGAACAGATCGGGCCGGTCAATGGCGGCCAGTGTGGCAATGGAGCTGCTGACGGAATGCCCCACCAGCACCACAGGCCCAGCATTCAGGGCCTCGATGAGCTCGATGAAATCCTGCGCGTGGCCGTGCAGGGTCTCGTAGCGCTGAGGCGTCCAGTGCGAGGTGTCTGACTGGCCAGCCCCCATGAGGTCAAAGCTCACCACCGCATGGTCTTGTGCCAGGTCAGTCGCGACCAGGCGCCACATGCTCTGGTCACAGCCAAAGCCGTGGGCCAACACCACCAAGGGGCCCTTGCGAACCGCCCCACCGGGTGGCGCGTGTCGAGTCAGGTGGTGACGCGCCAAAATGCCTGCTGCCTGCATGCCCTCTCCCTGGATTGAGATGCGGGCCGCTTTGCGCGGCAGCGTGCCGCGTGTGCCCGAGCCACTTTTGTACCACGGCCCGGGGATCTGCAGCCCAGTGCCCCACGCCAAGCACTCAAGTGCTCAGGCGGGCCTGCATGGCGGCGGTGGCGCGGGCCTGGTCGGCCTTGCGGTCGGCCGCGACCTTCTGGGCAGTGGGGCGTTGCTCGATCAGCTTCACATAGGCCTTCCAGTCGATGCCGGCCTCGGCGACTAAGTCCACGCCGTAGACCAGCTTGCTGGCAAAGGCAGCCAGGGGCAGGCTCACGTACACGGCGCAATCGGCCATGGTGAAAGCCTCGCCCGCGGCATAGGGCGCAAAGGCGGCCAACTGCTTGAACGCAGCGAGGTTGCGCTCAAGCTCGGTGCGCACGCGGGCCACGAACTTCTCTGGCAAGGGTGCGCCAAAGAAGGCCTGCGGGTAGAGCTGGCGAGCGCACAACTCGACGTGCAGGTCCATGTAGGTGATCAGCTCGCGCACCTTGGCCGCCTGCCAGGCATCGGCAGGCACCAAAGCAGGCT